>JANLQV010000223.1:0-10609 GCA_031368025.1 Sphingomonadales bacterium
GCGCTCGGCCTCAGCTATCTCGGCCTCATCCGCATCCCGGCCCGTCACACCCAGCGGCGTCAGATCGACCAGCGCAAGGTGTGTGTCGGTGCCGCCCGAGACGAGGTTGCAGCCGCGCTCCTGAAGCGTCGCCGCCAGCACCTTGGCATTCTCGACAACCGCGCGCGAATAGCTTTTGAACGCGGGCTGCAAGGCTTCGCCAAACGCCACTGCCTTGGCGGCGATCACGTGCATCAGTGGCCCGCCCTGAAGGCCAGGGAATACCGCCGAATTGATCTTTTTCGCGATCGCTTCGTCATTAGTCATCACCATGCCGCCGCGCGGGCCGCGAAGCGTCTTGTGCGTAGTGGTCGTCACGACATGGGCATGGCCGAATGGAGTAGGGTGGACACCGCCCGCAACCAACCCCGCGAAATGTGCCATATCGACCATGAAGATCGCCCCTACCTCATCGGCAATCGCGCGGAAGCGGGCGAAATCGATGTGGCGCGGATAGGCCGAGCCTCCGGTGATGATGAGCTTGGGAAGGTGCTCCTTCGCCAGTCGCTCAACCTGTTCGAAATCGATCAGATGATCATCGGCATTCACGCCATATTGGATGGCATTGTACCATTTGCCGGACATCGCGGCCTTGGCACCGTGGGTCAGATGCCCGCCCGCATCGAGGCTGAGGCCCATGATCGTATCGCCCGGCTTGGTCAGCGCAAGCATCACCGCGCCATTGGCCTGTGCGCCAGAATGCGGCTGGACGTTGGCAAAGCCGCAATCGAACAATTGCTTGGCCCGGTCCATGGCGAGTGTCTCCACCTCGTCCGACGGCGCGCAGCCCTGATAATAACGCTTGCCCGGATAGCCCTCGGCATATTTATTGGTGAAGACCGAACCCTGTGCCTCGAGCACGGCTTTCGAGACGATGTTTTCCGACGCGATCAACTCGATCTGGTTCTGCTCACGGCTCAATTCATGCCGGACGCCGCCGAACACAGCCGGATCGGCCTCCGCCAAGCCTCGGGTGAAAAACCCGTCAGGCTGAACGTCATGCAGGGCGGCGGCTGGGTTTGTGCTCATGCGGGTTCCTTGGCGAAATTCGGGTGGCTGAGTTTTTCAACGCGCGGGCCGTGGCGACCGCCGCCGAAATCGGTGGACAGGAAGGCGGACAGGCAGGCCTTGGCCATGTCCTCCCCAATCAGGCGCGCGCCCATGGCGATCACATTGGCGTCATTGTGCTCGCGCGACAATTGGGCGGAAAGTGGATCGTCGACCCGTGCGCAGCGACAGGCTGGATTGCGGTTAACGGCAATCGAGATGCCGATCCCCGAGCCGCACAGCGCCACCCCGCGTTCGGCTGCGCCCGATCCGACAGCTTTCGCCAGCGCATAGCCAAAATCTGGATAGTCGACCCGCCCGTGGTCGAATGGCCCAAGATCGTCCACGTCATGCCCTGACTCGCGCAGCCAGCCGGCAAGAGCAGTCTTTAAGTCGAGCGCAGCATGATCGGAGGCAATGGCGATACGCATCTTGGCGATCGGGTCCTTCGGCACGGGGTGAATCGGAAGCCCATCCTCTAGGGGATCATCGCCGTAATTTCCACAAGCGATTGTGGTTGCCGTTGCCACGGTCGCAATGGAATGCCATCGTCCGGGAATGAGAAGCATCGAAGAGTTCATGACCCGCCAGATCGGGTCGCTCCCGGATCGCCTTGGAATCAAGGTTTTGGAAGCGACGCCCGAGCGCATGGTCCTGGCTTTCGATGCGACGGCGGGGCATCACGCGCCGAATGGCTTTCTCCATGCGGGCTCTGTGGTGGCGTTGGCGGATACGGCATGTGGCTATGGCACCGTCCTCAACTTGCCCGATGGCGCGAGCGGCTTCACCACAATCGAGTTGAAAAGCAATTTCTTTGCAACCGCGCTTTCAGGGCGCGTGGTTGCCACGGCAGTGCCGGTGCATACGGGCCGTACAACGCAGGTCTGGGATGCGGAGGTGGTTTCCGAAGAAAGCGGAAAGCGCATGGCGCTGTTTCGCTGCACCCAGTCGGTGATCTGGCCGCGATCATGAGAGCGGAAAAGATATTTGATGCTGCGGGCCGTCAGGATCAGGCTGCGGTGGTTCAAACGCTGGCGCAAGCCTTTCAGAACGATCCGGCTTTGTGCTGGATTATCCCCGATGCCGAACGGCGCCGGGCACGATTGCCGATGCTGTTCGATGTCCTGTTCAAGTCCGATCTGCCCACAGGCATGATCCTGAGATCGGCGGACGGAGAGGCGGCTTCGCTGTGGCGCGCGCCGGGTATGGCCGATACCGGACTGCTGGAACTCTTTCGCAGCGCCATTCCGATGATCCGCATTTTCGGTTCTGGGATCGGACGCGGTATTGCGATCAGCAATGCGCTCGATGCGCATCATCCCAAGGGTTTTTCTTACTGGTATCTCCATTTCGTCGGCGTTGAACCCGGTTTTCAGGGCAAGGGCTGGGGCGGAGCGATTATCCGTGATGGACTGGCCCGCACCGCGGCTGATGGCCTGCCGACCTATCTCGAAACCGCGACGCCCGAAAACGTCCCACTCTACCAGCGCCTTGGCTTCCACATCATCGATGAATGGGACGTGCCGGGCGGCGGACCGCATTTCTGGTCAATGCTTCGCCCAGCTTAGCACGCAAAGGAGCGATCGTCTTCTGCACCGGAGCGACAACGACCGGAAGATAAGGGGCTCCCGGCCGTCGCTCGCGCACCCGCATCGCTGCGGATGTTCATGGCCCACGCCTCAAACGCGGTTACGTGGCCATGCCCGCTGACAAGATTGACCCCGCACCGGATACACTACTGTGCGCGGGGCCAATCTTGAGGGTGGCAATCGAATGACGGCTTCGGCATTGTTGCCGTTCGCCATCTGCGCCCGAAGGTTGCCCCCCAAGATTGAACCGTATTCCAGCGCCATCGCAGATGGCTAACCGTCTCACGTTACTGATAGATATGCAGGAATGTGCTTTTTTGGATGCAGCGTACTGCCGGAAAAAATGGCAGCGCCTGACCTTCGATCAGGCTGCCTTGCGCATTTCCATACGGTCCCAGATTTCGCTGAGCGCTTTGGTGAGTTCGGCCATCATCGCGGTCGTGTGGGCGGGGCCCGGCGTGAACCTCAGGCGTTCGGTGCCCCTTGGAACGGTGGGATAGTTGATGGGTTGGACATAGACGCCATATTCGGCGAGCAGGATATCCGAAATGCGCTTGGCGCGGATCGGGTCCCCCACCATCAGCGGGACGATATGGGTGGTCGAATTCATGACGGGCAGGCCGGCCTCGGCGAACATCATCTTGAGCGTTGCGGCGGCGGCCTGCTGGGCTTCGCGTTCGACGCTTGAGGCTTTCAAATGGCGGACGCTGGCGAGGACGCCGGCAACCAGCACTGGCGACAGGCTGGTGGTGAAGATGAAGCCGGGTGCATAGGAACGGATCACGTCGACGATCACCTGATCGGCCGCGATATATCCACCCATCACGCCGAACGCCTTGCCAAGCGTGCCTTCGATAATCGTCACCCGGTGCGCGGCTTCGTCCCGGTCGGTTATTCCGCCGCCGCGCGGGCCATACATGCCCACGGCATGGACCTCGTCGCAATAGGTGAGCGCGTTATACGCCTCCGCAAGGTCGCAGATTGCGTGGACTGGAGCGACGTCGCCATCCATCGAATAAACGCTTTCGAACGCAATCAACTTCGGCGCATCCGGGTCTTCAGCGGCAAGCAATTCCTCCAGGTGGGCCAGATCATTGTGTCGCCAGACGCGTTTCTCACAGCCCGAATTGCGGATACCGGCAATCATCGAGGCGTGGTTCAACTCGTCCGAAAAGATGATGCAGCCCGGTAGAATCTTGCCGAGCGTCGCAAGCGTTGCTTCGTTGGAAATATATCCCGAGGTAAAGAGCAGCGCGGCTTCCTTGCCGTGAAGGTCGGCCAGCTCAGCCTCAAGATCGACATGATAGTGCGTATTGCCGCCAATGTTGCGTGTGCCGCCGGAGCCCGCGCCCACATCGTGCAGCGCTTCTTCCATCGCAGCGATCACCTTGGGGTGCTGGCCCATCGCCAGATAATCGTTCGAGCACCACACCGTGATCGGCTTGGGGCCATTGTGCCCGGCAAAGCATCGCGCGTTCGGGAAACTCCCCTTGTTCCGCAATATGTCGATAAAAACACGATAGCGACCCTCCTCGTGAAGGCGGTCAATCGCTGAATTGAATATCTTGCCGTAATCCAAAGCCGTGTCCTCCGCTCCGTCGAGCGACATCAATTTGGCGGCCATAGTGACAGATCGCCTTGAATTCCAGCGCGAACGATTCGCAACTAAGGCTTTGTTTCGATCAGGTTGGGCCTCACCCGGGATCGAATCGGAACCGCCGAACTGCTCAGCCTGGCGAGAAGCTTGCCATCTTGATCGGTCAGGTCCGCTTCCAGGAAGCATGACGATCGCCCCATTTTCAGGCACCTGCCTTCCGCATGGAGCGTTCCCGGTAATGCGGCGGCGAAGAAGCTGGTCTTGATTTCCATCGACGCGATGAACCCGGGCTCCCCGAGCGCAACGATTCCGGCAAAGGCTGCGGCATCGTCAAGCAGTGCACAGACGATTCCGCCTTGAATCGTTCCGCGCGGATTGCAGAAGCGCTCGTCCATTTCGAACGACATGCGCACGCGACCGGCATCCTGATCCACTTCTAGCACTTTCATGCCGAACAGCAGGCCTGTCGCAGGCATGCGGGCGTTAAAACGTTCAAGCAATTCCGCGTTATCGAGGGGCATCGTTGGTTCCTAGAGAATTCGGGTTTCGCAAAGGCCATAGCTTTCCAGGGCTGGGCCAAGCAGGACGAGATCGGGCGCGTCACGCGTAAATACGGCAAATCCGGTGCGCGCTTCGGGCCAATCCTGACCCTCGGTCAGGAAGGCCGCCCGCCGCGCAATCCCCTCGCCGCTGTCAACCAGGGTCACACCGCTCGGGCTGGCAGCAGAGATTTCTTCGGCCAGCAGCGGAAAGTGCGTGCAGGAAAGCACTAGCTGGTCGATCCGATCACCCTCTGGCTTGCTGAACAGGCCGTCCATGATCCGGGAGACCGCTGCGGGATCAGGCGCCCTGCCGCGCAGTTTTGCTTCGGCGATTTCGACAAGTTCGGCCGAGCCGTGGCGCACAACCAGGCAATCGCTGGCAAATTCGGCAGACAGGCGATCAACATAGGGCTGGCGCACGGTTGCTTCTGTCCCAAGCACGCCGATCACTCGTGTCTTGCTGGCCATTGCGGCGGGCTTGATCGCGGGAACCGTGCCGATAACGGGAAGGTCAAGCGCTGCGCGGACGTGGCTCAGCGCGATTGTCGATGCCGTGTTGCACGCGATGATCGCGATGCGGGGCGCGAACCGCTCGACCAATCTCCCCAACAAGGCTGGCACACGAGACGCGATTTCCGCTTCTGACTTGGTGCCATAGGGATAGCCGGCATTGTCTGCGACATAGATGATGGATGCTGCTGGAAGGTTTAGGCGCACATGACCGAGTACCGAAAGGCCGCCAACGCCGGAATCGAACAGCAATATGGGGCGGTTATCGGCCATAGGCTGGGCATAGCGATCGATGTTTCACGATCAAGCCGAAATTCATATGTGAACACCCCCACCAAAAGCTGCTTTCAATCCGCGACGAGTTTGGTTTACCTTGGCCACAGTGTTTGTGTCGCAGGAGCTGAGCCAATGTCTGACATAGGATGGACCCTGACGCCGATACCGCTTCTTATCGGATATTTGCTGGGCTCGATTCCCTTCGGACTGATCCTGACGCGCTTGATGGGTGCGGGTGACCTGCGCGAAATCGGCTCGGGAAATATTGGTGCCACCAACGTGTTGCGCACGGGGCGGAAGGGACTGGCTGCCGCGACACTGCTGCTCGATATGGCCAAGGGCGCAGCGGCAGTCATGGTCGGTCAGCGATACGGATCGGATTATGCGGTCATGGGTGGCGTCGCAGCCTTTATTGGCCATGTCTATCCGGTTTGGCTGAAATTCCGGGGCGGCAAGGGCGTCGCCACGATGCTGGGAGTAACGCTCGCCTTGAACTGGGTGCTTGGCCTTGTCTTCGCGATTGTATGGCTGGCGGCCATGGCCGCGACGCGGATATCGTCAGTGAGCGGGATGGCAGCAGCGATCTCGGTGCCGATCGCAGCCTCGCTGATCGGTCAGATGGGGCTCGGCTACGCATTGCTGGCTCTTGCAATGATCGTGCTCTGGAAGCACCGTGCAAATATTGGTCGCCTGATTGATGGTACCGAACCCAAGGTCGGTCAATCACACTGATGACGGATACAGGGCAGGACTTGCTGGATCGGCTGCGGCTGATCCGTTCGGCCAATATCGGCCCAATCACCTATTTCCAGTTGATCCGCCGTTTCGGGACGCCGCGCGCTGCGCTTGACGCCATTCCTGAACTCGCAGTGCGCGGCGGTGGCAAGGCGCCCCGGATCGCCGACATTGCAGATATCGCTCGGGAAGTGGCAGCGGTCGAAAAAATGGGCGCTAGGTATCTGTTCCTCAATCAGGGCCTTTACCCGTCGCTGCTTGCCGAAATTGATACCGCACCCCCGGCCTTGATCGTCCGTGGGAATCTCGCGCTCCTTGAACGGCCGGCGATCGCTATCGTCGGTGCACGAAACGCCTCGGCCGCCGCAACCCGCTTTGCCCGCGAACTCGCACGAGGCCTTGCTGATGAAGGCGTGGTTGTCGTCTCCGGGCTGGCACGCGGGATCGATACGGCAGCGCATCAGGGATCGCTTGACGGCGGAACCATCGGCGTGATCGCCAGTGGTATCGACATTGCCTACCCGCCAGAAAATGCGGCGCTTCAGGAAGATGTCGCGACCAAAGGTCTGCTGATTGCCGAACAGCCTCCCGGGCGCGAACCACTGGCGCGGCATTTCCCGTATCGTAACCGGATCATTGCGGGAATGACTCTTGGTACCGTCGTGGTGGAAGCCGCGCCCAAATCCGGCTCGCTGATCACAGCGCGGCTTGCCAATGAAGCGGGCAGGGAGGTTATGGCAGTTCCCGGCTCCCCGCTCGATCCACGCGCGCAGGGTTGCAACCTGCTGATCCGCGAGGGTGCGACATTGATCCAGTCGGTTGCCGACGTGTTGGAGATGGTGCGGCCTTTATCGGGCGGTACGCTGCGTTCGGCGGGCCATGATTTCCGACCTGAGAATATCGCAGCGGACGCGTCGGACAATGATCGCCGGGTGGTCACCGGCCTGCTCAGCCACGCGCCCGTCGCTGTGGATGAAATCATCCGCCAATCCACCCTGGCATCTGCGACAGTGCAGACGGTCCTGCTTGAACTTGAGCTTGGCGGTCTGCTCGAACGTCATGCCGGCGGACGGGTTTCACTCGCTTGACAGTCGCCCGAAATCCCCTTCACCCTCGCGCGTATGCGTAAGGGGATGATTTTAGTCAGATGAAGCTTGTAGTTGTAGAATCGCCTGCCAAGGCGAAAACCATCGAGAAATATCTGGGTCCGGGCCACCGTGTGCTGGCCTCGTTCGGGCATGTTCGCGATCTGCCGCCCAAGGATGGCTCGGTCGATCCCGAGAATGGTTTTGCCATGATCTGGGATAATTATGCGGACAAGGCCAAGCAGCTCAAGGCGATCACCGATGAGGCGAAAAACGCCGACACGCTGATCCTTGCGACCGACCCTGATCGCGAGGGGGAGGCGATAAGCTGGCACGTCAGGGAAGTCCTGGCAAAGAAGAAAGCGCTGCCCGCCAAGGTCGAGCGCGTAACCTTCAATGCCATCACCAAGCAGGCAGTGACCGAGGCGATGATGCGCCCGCGCGATCTCGATTACGACCTGATCGATGCGTATCGCGCGCGTCGAGCTCTCGATTATCTGGTGGGCTTTACGCTCTCACCCGTGCTGTGGCGCAAGCTGCCTGGTGCGAAATCGGCGGGCCGCGTCCAGTCCGTTGCGCTGCGGCTTGTGGTTGACCGCGAACGCGAGATCGAGATGTTCCGCCCTCAGGAATATTGGTCGGTCATTGCCAATATGGAACATGACGGGGTCGGCTTCATCGCTCGCCTCGTGCGCCACAAGGGCGAAAAGATTGAACGACTGACGATCGGCAATGCGGGTGACGCGGAAAGCGCCAAGGCTGCGGTCGAAGCGGGACGTTTCTCGGTCACCTCGGTTGAAACCAAACCGCTCACACGCAATCCGCCGCCGCCCTTTACCACCTCGACTTTGCAGCAGGAAGCTGCGCGCAAGCTCGGCTTTGCGGCGTCGCACACGATGCGGCTGGCGCAGGCGCTCTATGAAGATGGCGCGATCACTTACATGCGGACCGACGGTGTCCAGATGGATCATTCGGCGATCAGCGCCGCGCGCGGGGCCATCGCCAACCGCTACGACGCCTCCTATGTGCCGGACAAGCCGCGCCAATACCAGACCAAAGCCAAGAATGCGCAGGAAGCGCATGAGGCGATCCGCCCCACCGATTTCTCAATGGATCGTTCGGGTGGCGGCGATCATGCCCGGCTTTATGATCTGATCTTCAAACGCGCGCTGGCCAGCCAGATGGCCTCGGCCCGGATGGAGCGCACCACTGTCGAAATGGCAGATGGAACCGGCCAGACGGGTCTGCGCGCGACCGGGCAGGTCGTGCTCTTCCCCGGCTATCTCGCGCTCTACGAAGAAGGCATTGACGATAACGACGATGATGAAGCCAAGCGCCTGCCGCGGATGAGCGAAGGCGCCACCCCAGCCAAGAAATCGGTTGAGGCCGAACAGCATTTCACCCAGCCGCCGCCCCGTTATTCCGAAGCCTCGCTGGTCAAGAAGATGGAGGAACTCGGCATTGGCCGTCCCTCCACCTACGCATCGACGCTGCAAGTTCTGAAAGACCGCGACTATGTGACGGTCGAGAAGAACCGATTTACGCCGAATGAAAGCGGGCGTCTCGTCACAGCCTTTCTTGAGCGGTTTTTCGAAAAATATGTCGGCTATGATTTCACCGCCGAGCTTGAGGATGAGCTGGACGATGTGTCGGGTGGCCGCGCACAATGGCAGGCGGTGCTCGAAGCCTTCTGGAAGGATTTCAAACCCAAGACCGCCGAGGTGATGGAACGCCAGCCATCCGAAGTGACGGCGGCACTCGACGAATTCCTCTCGCCCTACCTTTTTCCACAGGAAGAAGATGGCGCAGACCCGCGTCTGTGTCCGTCCTGCAAGGCGGGACGACTGGCGCTGCGGGGCGGACGATTTGGGGCGTTTGTGGCTTGCTCCAATTATCCGGAATGCAAGTTCACCCGCAAGTTCGCACAGCCCGGCGGAGCCGAGGCGGTCGATGATAATGGCCCAGAAGTGCTCGGTCAGCATCCCGAGACGGGGCAGGATGTCACCCGTAAATCGGGGCGTTTCGGCCCTTACGTTGAAATGGGCGAGGGCAAGGAAGCCAAGCGCGGATCGATCCCCAAGGATATTCCGGGCGAGGAATTCGGGCTGGATTGGGCCGTCAAACTGCTGAGCCTCCCGCGCACGCTTGGTGACCATCCCGAGACCGGTAATCCGATCACGGCCAGCATCGGTCGTTACGGCCCCTATCTGGCGCATGACGGCAAATATGCGCGGCTCCAATCGACCAACGACGTGTTCGAAACGGGGATGAACACGGCTGTGGTGAAGCTCGCCGAAGCGGCTTCAGGAGCCGGACGAGCGCGGGGCGGCGCGCGCGAGCCGCTGAAGGTTCTCGGCAAGCATCCGCGCACCGATCTCGAGATCAAGCTGATGGAGGGTCGCTACGGCGTCTACGTGACCGACGGCACCAATCATGCGACGCTGCCCAAGACGATCGCGCAGGATGCGCTGACGCTTGAGGAAGCAGCCCAGTTGATCGATGAGCGCGCCGCCAAGGGACCGGCCAAGGGCAAGAAGAAGGCCGCTCCCAAGAAAAAGGCTCCGGCGAAAAAGAAGACCGCTGCGAAGAAGGCTTAACCCAACCCCAGGCGCGCCTCGACCAGATCAAGCGGCATCGCGCCGCCACCGAGCACGCCGGAGTGAAAATTGCGGATGTCGAAGTGCTTGCCAGCTTTCGCCTTCATGCGTTCGCGCAAGGACAGCAAGCGAAGCTGCCCGATCTTGTAGCCCAGCGCTTGCCCCGGCCACGCCATATAGCGCTCGATCTCGGCGGTGACGCGGCTTTCTGCTACTCCGGTTGCATTGAGCATCCACGCAATGGCTTCCTCGCGCGTCCAGCGCTTGTGGTGAAGCCCGGTGTCGACGACTAGCCGCACCGCGCGGAACAGTTCGTCTTGCAATCGGCCAAGATCGCCAAGCGGATCGTCCCGATACGCCCCGAGTTCGGCCATCAGGCGTTCCCCATAAAGCGCCCAGCCTTCGGCATAGGCATTGAAACTGGCAATCTTGACCAGGATCGGAACCTCACCGAGCGCCGCCGCGATCGACCCTTGCGTGTGATGCCCCGGCACGCCTTCGTGATAGCTGAGCGTTGGCAGGCGGAATTTCGCGACCGCAGACATATCCCGCAAATTGATCCAATAGGTTCCCAGCCGCGTCCCATCGAGCG
>JANLQV010000257.1:0-2200 GCA_031368025.1 Sphingomonadales bacterium
CCCGACGTCGCAGCCAAAGCCTTTCAACTGTCATGGATGCTATGGCCGATCATACCGATGCTTTTTCTGGTGCAGGTCGGATCATCCCAGCTCATGGCGTCCCGGTTACATGTCAATACTGCCTATGAGGGCTTGCCTGCGCTGGCGCTCATCGTTTCCATTTGGGCCATTCGCGGATTTTCCGGTTTGGCCCTCGTAATTGGCACTTTGGCCGGTGTTGCGGCCCAGCTCATCGCTACGCACTTGTCCGTGCGCAGCTCTCGAGGACCAATTGGATTCCGGTTCGGCTTTACTTCCACAGCCTGGAAGGGCCTGTCTGCTGGCTTCTGGCTTTTGGCGCTTGCATACGCGTTGCAGGGCGTTAGCGCCTTGTTTGATCAGTTCTTGCTGGCGAGGCTGGGGCCCGGTGCTATCTCCACCTATGGCTATGCATCACGACTGCTCGCCTTGATTATATCCCTTGGCGGGATCGCTATCAGCCGGACGATCTTGCCCATCCTCACGACAATGGGGATGGGAGACCTAGCCAAATTCCGACGGACAACACAAATTTGGGTCGTCGTGATGTTTGGAGCCGGGGCTTTGTTCTTTGCTGTATTTGGGGTCTTTTCGCACCAGATTGTGCAGCTTGCGTTCGAGCATGGAGCATTCTCCCGGCAGGATACCGAGAAGGTCTCCAATCTGGTATGGTTCCTCGCCCAGACAGTGCCGTTCTACTTCGCCATGACCGTCCTGGTTCAGGCCCAGCTTGCGTCAGACGGACATCGCACCATAATCCGGCTGTCCGCTATGGCGCTCATTATCAAGGTTGGACTCGGTCTACCGCTTGTATGGACATATGGTGTCACCGGATTGGCGATTGCAAACATTTTGGTAACCGGCTTTCAGTTTTTTTACCTCGCCTACACTTTCAACTTTCTCGGCCTTGTAAAACGTCAACCCGTCGGCGAAAGGTAAGGCCATATGCGTAAACTGCTGCGATTAGTTGGGCGTGGTCTCCCGGATATTAAATATGTGCGCTCGATCGCAACCCGCATTTTGCGGCCGCTCCACAACAGGTTTGCTCCGGGCAGCGATATTGTGAATGTGTTGGGCTTTCGGATGGAACTCAACCCTGCAGAATGCGTGGACTCGGCACTATGGTTCACGCCAGATCATTATGATCGGGTCGAACGCCAATATGTTTTGGATAAGGTGCCCGCCGGGATATTTCTCGATGTCGGTGCAAACGTTGGCTTCTGGAGCCTGTTTTTAGCTAGCCGCTTCAAGAACAGCACTATATTTGCAGTCGAGGCCAACCCGCGCACATTTGAAGTCCTGACCAAAAACATTTCGATAAATGGCTTCGATAATGTCACTGCAATTGGCTGCGGCGTCGGCAAAGAGTGCGGAACTTTCCCCCTGTTTCTGAATGAAACCGGCAATCGAGGCGGCGACACTCTCTCTCCTGACGTGGGTAAAGGTGCGAGCATTGAGGTTCCGGTCCAGCGACTGTCGGATATCCTTCGCGAAAAACAGGTCAAGAAAATTGAGTTTATGAAAATCGATATTGAGGGGATGGAAAGCGCGGTGTTCGAAGACCTCAGGGACAATTTTCCGTCCGCTGCCTGGCCGAAGGTCATCTGCGTGGAAACGGTATTTTGTCCTGATTTGCCATCGATCCTTGCGACGATGGGCTATGCCAAGCGCGCTTCGGGCCGGGAAAACAGCATCTATGCTCGGAACTGATTGATGGATTCTTTCGCTCAACAGGGTTTAAAGAGCAAGCCGGGCCTTGAAGTCACGATATTTACCGCGACCTATAACCGCGCACATACGCTCGAAAGACTAGCGAGCAGCCTCAGCATGCAAACATCCGGTGTGGACTTCGAATGGCTTATTGTAGACGATGGCTCAACCGATCAAACCGAAAAGCTCATCGCGCGTTTGACGCCTGATCTCCCCTTTCCCGTAAGATATTACAAACAGGCGAACGGTGGCAAGCACACAGCGTTCAACAAGGGCGTGCAGCTTGGGCAGGGTACGTTTTTTCTGACCATCGACTCTGATGATCAGCTTCATCCCGAAGGGCTGAACAATGCGATTGCCTCATGGAACGCGATCCCAATCGCCGAACGAAATAAATTTCAAGGCGTTGCGGGGCTTTGCTGTGATGGCAGTGGCGCGTTGATTGGCGATCCTTTTCCGGCCGATATTTTCG
>JANLQV010000268.1:0-2431 GCA_031368025.1 Sphingomonadales bacterium
CTGGGCCGCCCGGACTTCGCCTGCAGCGCTGTCAGGAAGCATATGCGTAAACGCGGTCGGGCGGCCATCGGCAAGAATGCGGCGGATTGCGGCGCGACCCGCGTCCCGGTCTTCGGGTTTGAGCCGGTCGAGGAGTGCAAACATACCAATTTCACGGGATTTTTGGGCGAGCCGTTTGCGCAAGCCTTCGCTCACGATGGCCAGTCCGCTGTCAATATCCGCCTGCCATGCCAGCACGCCATCCACGTCGACTTCGCGACGCCGCTCTAACGCGTGAGGCCCACCGGCCAGGCGCACCGCATGGCGCTCTGCAAAGCGGAGCGACTGGAGCAATTCGCTGTCCTTGAACGGACTCGCCAGATAGTGGGTCGCGCCCGCCTGAACCAGCGCATCGAGATGGTCGACATCCGTCCGCGAAATCAGGACAAGAAGCGATGCAGCGTTTATTTCCACGGCATCGGCCAGCGCCCTGACAGCAGCCAGCCCGTCATCAAACGCACCACGCGCATCGACGACGGCGACCATTGCCGCACTGGCAATGAAGCGCTGTTCCGCATTGTCCGCCCGCCGCGCCGCGATGGCTTGCCAGCCTGCTTGCGACACGGCCGACGCAAGTTCATTGCGATGCCGGAAAGACAGGAGAAACAGTGGGGCTTCGGCCGCACTTGCTTGCGCGGACATTGTGATTTCCGGTTTGTCGGCGGCCCTCATGCACGGGTGATAGCTTGGCATGCGTCCCGCGCCAACTCCCCAATCTGCTTGCCTGCCACGCCCTGTCAGCCTAGCAACATTGTATGTCAGACCAACCCTCCCTTTTGAGCGATCAGTTCGGACGTCGGATCAGCTATGTCCGGCTTTCATTGACTGATCGTTGCGACATGCGCTGCCGCTACTGCATGGCCGAAACGATGGAGTTTTTGCCGCGCTCTGAAATCCTCAGCCTTGAGGAAATTGCAGAGCTTGCCCGTGCCTTTGTCGCGCGCGGCGTCACCCGAATCCGGTTAACCGGGGGCGAACCCCTGGCACGACGCGGCGCCGTTGATGTAGCGCAGGAAATCGGAAAGCTGATCGGCCACGGGCTTGATGAGCTGACTCTCACAACCAATGCAAGCCGCCTGCGCGATCATGCAAGCGGGTTGCGCGCCGCAGGGATAGAGCGGATCAATGTCAGCCTCGATACGCGCGATCCTGATCGTTTTCGTCACATCACGCGTACCGGCGATCTGTCCCGCGTACTCGACGGGATCGATGCGGCAAAAGAGGAAGGCTTCAAGATCAAGATCAACATGGTCGCGCTCCGGGAGCTGAACGATCAGGAAATTCTGCCGATGCTCGAATGGTGCGGCGCGCAGGGCTTCGATCTTTCGCTGATCGAGACGATGCCACTCGGCATGATCGATGACGACCGAACCGACCGTTTCCTGCCGCTCACCACAGTGCAGGAGCAATTGGCCGCGCGCTACACATTGATCCCCAGCACACACCGCACCGGTGGCCCGGCGCGCTATTGGCACGTCAAGGAGCTTGGCAGCCGCATCGGCTTCATCTCGCCGCTCACACAGAATTTCTGCGAAGGATGCAACCGTATCCGGGTGTCCGCCTCGGGCCAGCTCTATATGTGCCTTGGCCA
The DNA here is from genome assembly GCA_031368025.1 of Sphingomonadales bacterium. Lineage (GTDB taxonomy): Bacteria > Pseudomonadota > Alphaproteobacteria > Sphingomonadales > Sphingomonadaceae > Aquisediminimonas. Next base: position 1,631 of record JANLQV010000268.1, read on the forward strand.
TGAGGATAATGTCGATCTGCGGGCAGCGCTGCGTTCCGGCGATCCGTCTGCGGTGGATTCCGCAGTTGATCTCGCACTGGGCCGCAAGCCGCGCCGCCACGAATTCGATCTTTCGATCCCTGCAACCGCACGCCACATGAGTGTGACTGGCGGATGAGCGGCGAAATGAATTGGGCCCTGCTCGCGTCGCCCACCGATGAAGCTGAAGACGCAGCCAAGATCCTGAGGACGCGACGCGACTGGGTTGATCTGGCCGAAGCGGAGATGGTTATCGCGCTTGGCGGGGACGGCTTCATGCTCCAGGTTCAGCACGCCATGCTTGAGGAGCGGCGGATCCTGCCGGTGTTCGGAATGAATCTTGGCACGGTCGGGTTTTTGATGAACGAATGGCGCGCCGACGGCCTTGATGAACGTATTGCGCGGGCCAAACGATTCAGCGTTTCGCCGCTGCGCATGGAAGCCGAAACGATCGACGGCCAGCGCATCGAACTTCCCGCGATCAACGAAGTCTCCCTGCTGCGTGAAACCCGCCAGACGGCGAAGCTCGAAGTATCGCTCAATGATCGGGTCGTGTTGCCCGAACTGGTGTGCGATGGCGTGCTGGTATCGACACCCGCTGGCTCCACGGCCTATAATTTTTCGGCACAAGGACCGATCCTGCCGCTGGGTTCCGGCCTGTTGGCGGTGACTCCGATCAGCCCGTTCCGGCCCCGCCGCTGGCGTGGCGCGATCCTGCCCGAAACCGCACGGGTCAGCATTCGTGTGCTCGATGCGGTCAAGCGGCCCGTGAGCGCGGTGGCA
>JANLQV010000326.1:0-3021 GCA_031368025.1 Sphingomonadales bacterium
TGGAGCGGGCGCAGCGCCTGCACCGCCTTTGCAACCGTATTGGGAATGTCATGCAGTTTAAGATCGAGAAAGATCGGCAGGCCAAGCGCCGCCATTTCGCGGATCCCGGCGCGACCATTGGCCGAAAAGAATTCAAGCCCCAGCTTGATCCCGCCGACATGGCCTTTGACGCTGATGGCAATGGCTTTTGCCCGTTCAAGATCGGGCGTATCAAGCGCAACGAAGATCGGAGACGTCATGCCACCCCCGGCGGAACCGCGATCGGCGCGGCGGACGGCGGGATAGTGCCGGCAGGCTTTGTCTCTGGCGTCGGCGTGGTCACATCGGCCAGCGCGCGTTCCATCGCATTGAGCTTGCGCCTTAAGCTCCATCGCGTCGCGCGGTGAAGCAGCATCGTCGGGAGGAGGCCGAGCAGGAAGGCTACCAAGAGCAAGGCGGGAAGTTTGGCATCAACCGTCGCAGTGTGCCACAGCTCAACCGGGACCGTGATCCAATTGGCATTGGAGAACAGCATTGCCGCAACCGCAATCAGCACCCAAAACAACGTCTTCAGGAATTGCATCGCCCGTCCATTCTGTCATTGACCCGACACAATGATCTAGGCCCCAACCGGCCCCTCTGCAATCTCGTGTTGCAAGGTTTCGAACAAGTCCTGAATATTGAGCAGGCGTGGCCGTTCTTCGGCAAGCACGGCGTGCAACAACTCGCGCTTGAGGGTCGCCGTCGCGCCGGGATCAAGACCAGCGCTCGAGATCACGATGTCGAAAAGGCGGTCGGCCCCGTGCAAGCGACCCCAAAGATAGTCATTTTCCCGATAGGAACGACTGAAAAATGCCCCGAAACTGTTGAGCTGGATGCCTTTCAAGGTTGCGGCAACGCCACTGCGAATGGCGGTTGCGTCGTCCGGAGAGATGCGATCGACCTTGATCGGATCGAATTCGTCCAACCCTTCCCCCTGCAGCATCGGTAGCGTGGTGAGATCATAGAATGGGAAGCCGAGATAGGCATAGAGAATCGTGCGGCGGGCGGATTTGGGGCACGTGCCAAAAGCGCCCGCCAGTTCGCTGTCAATCTCGGCGTCAACTTTGGTCAGGCCACGCTGTGCCTCAAGTTCATCGAGCATTTTTGGTGGGTTTTTGTGGTCGAGCGGCTCATAAAAACTAATGCCTTCGCGATCGAGATAGCGCGAAAGAAGCTTGAAGATTACGTCGCGCAAGGGCTCGACATCATCGTCGGCAACCAGCCCCTGCACTTGGAGGCTATCCACGGCGCGCAGCACAAAGCGCAGCCGCCGAATACGGAATCCCAGGTCGTGCGCCCGGAAAAACTGGATCGCTGCCGGACTGGCCCCCTTGCCCAGACCATCGGAAATCTGGTCCGCCCCGCGCGAGCGAATTTCCTCCCAAAGAGCCTGCCGCAGTGTTTCAAATGCCGGACCGCGGAGTTCGGGGTCTTGCCGCGCGGCCAGCGAGGCAATCTCTTCCACGACGCTTGAAAGTTTCGCATGGCCATAGGCCGCATAGGCATAGCCTGCATCCCGCGCTGCCCGTTCCTGCGCCTTGTTGCGCCAGTTTTTAAGCCGGGTGGGTGTGGGGCGATCCAGAAAGAAGGTGTGGCCGAACATCGCCTCGATCGCTGCCTCCACATCGGGCCGCAAAGAATCGATGATGCGCTGCATCCGCCGGATCCGCGATGAACGTGCTTCAATCGCTTCAAGGCTGTCCCGGATCGGTTGCTCGCGCGGAATATCGGACATTGCACCGAAGATGGTCGCGAAAAAGCCCGGAAGTTCGGCATCGCCCTTCTTGGTCAGGCGAACCGAACGCATTCCCGGCTTTGGATCGATATAGACGAACCGCCGATCCACCTCGCGACGGGCGGGGCGATCGCGCAAGGCCTCCATCGCAGGCCGGAATGGAGCGTTTGCCAACACCGATCCGTCGATTAAGACGGTTTTCTCAGCGTCTTTGACCTGTCCCGGCAAGGATCGTGCGAGGAATGCTGAGCGTTCCGGCCACTCCCGCCCGCGTTCAGCCAGCACCTTGTCCATTTCGGAAACGCTGAACGGCGGAAACGCGCCCGGAAAGCTTGCCGTTGCGCGCGCCGCGAAGGTCAATGCCACGGCGTCATCAAAATGGGTGCCACGCGCCGGGCTGTCCGAAAAAGACAAGGTCAGCCGGTGTTCGGTTTCGATCACGTGCGAAGGGCTGTGCAGCCTGAGCATTTCCGGATGGCCCGCGAAATCTGTGACGGTGATGAACAGGTCAAGCGGCTGTGCAGCAGGAAGCAAGCGTTTTTCCTGCGCCGTATTGGCCATCGCATCGAACGCGTCGAGCAGCATGTTGGTAAACCCGCCCCCCCCGAACGGCGGCTCGAACCAGCGCGCGCGGACAAAGCGGGAGAGCTTGCCGCGCACCTCGTCGCGGGCCTCTGCTGCAACGGTGCGTTCAACGGTGCCACCCCGTCTCCCCGTTGCAAGCCATGCGATCGGTGTTGCCCAGAATTTGGAGAAGGACGAAATCGGGCGCGCATCGGGATCAAGCAACCTGTCGACATCGGCATTTTCGAGCCACATATCGGTCAACGGGTCGAGCGATTGTCCCGTCGCAATTGCTTGCGCGAGGAAGACGCCATTGATTCCGCCTGCACTCGCGCCCGCGATAATATCGGCAAGGACGCGCAGCTTCATATGAGCGCTGGTCTCGATCAGTTTGAACAGCTTGACATAGACAGCCTCGACCTTCGTCGCAGGCGGAGACCCGCTATGGAACGCACGGCTCGCACGCACCAAATGCCAGACCTCCTTGGTCACGCCGTGCATGTAGATGGCGAGGCTGATGCCCCCATAGCAGACCAGTGCCAGCCTGAGTTCCTTCTCCCGCATGCGGCGTAGAGTGGCACCGGGGTCGTTGATTGTCGAGTGCGGGGTGGAGGCCAAGGTGGGGGCACCGGCTTGAATACCCCCGCCATGCAATTCTAGGCCGATTGGGCAGGTAGGTCGGCTGCGGGATTTTTCATTCC
>JANLQV010000161.1:0-1943 GCA_031368025.1 Sphingomonadales bacterium
GCGCGCGCGTTTCCGAAGGAGTGACGGCGTTCCGCGTCGAAACCGGTTCGGTGCCCGGTCTCGCAGTGATTCTGGTGGGTGAAGACCCGGCAAGTGCTGTCTATGTCCGCAACAAGGGCAAGCAGACGGTGGAAGCCGGGATGCTGAGCTTTGAACACAAATTCCCTGTCGATACGAAGCAGCAAGACCTGATCGGGTTGGTCGAGCGGCTGAACGGGGATGATCGTGTCGACGGCATTCTTGTCCAATTGCCGCTTCCAGACCATATCGACGAACTCGCGGTGATCAGCGCGATCAATCCTGACAAGGATGTTGACGGCCTTCACGTCGTCAGCGCGGGTCGACTGGCCTCGGGCCTGCCGGGGCTGGTCAGTTGCACGCCGCTGGGATGCATGATGCTGATCCGTGATGCTCTGGGCGGCAATCTTTCGGGTATGGACGCTGTCGTTATCGGCCGCTCGATTCTTGTCGGAAAGCCCGTGGCCCAGCTCCTGCTCGCTCAGAATTGTACCGTGACGATGGCACATAGCCGCACGCGCGACTTGCCCGATGTCGTGCGTCGTGCGGATATCGTCGTGGCAGCGGTCGGGCGCGCGGAATTGGTGAAGGCCGACTGGGTCAAGCCGGGCGCTTGCGTCATTGACGTCGGGATAAACCGCGTGCCCGCAGCCGACGGCAAGACCCGACTGGTCGGGGATGTCGACTTTGCAGGGGTTTCAGAGATCGCCGGATCGATTACGCCCGTTCCTGGCGGTGTTGGCCCGATGACGATCGCCTGCCTGCTGCACAATACGCTGCAGGCAGCCCGGATGCGCCGGGGTATGCCGCAGGACAAACGATTTTGAGTGAGCTTTTCATCTCGGCTCTGGTGACTTTTTTCGTGGTGATCGATCCACCCGGCTGCGCGCCCATTTTTGCGAGCCTGACTGCGGGCGCGACCACGGCGCACAGGCGCGCAATGGCGATCCGCTCGACGATGGTCGCCAGCCTGATCCTGTTGCTGTTTGCCGCATTTGGTGAACAGTTCCTCGGCGCGATGGGCATTAGTCTCGATGCGTTCCGGATTGCGGGCGGCATCATGCTGTTCATGATCGCGATCGAAATGGTTTTCGAGAAGCGCACGGAACGACGAGAGAGCCGGGCCGAAGATGTGAAAGCCAATCCCGCGCACGAGGATATCTCGATTTTCCCGATGGCGATCCCGATGATCGCCGGGCCAGGTTCAATCGCTTCGGTCATGTTGCTGACCGCGCGCAGCAACGGGATAGAGCAAAGCCTCACCGTTCTTGCGGCGCTCGGCGTGGTGATGATCGTCACGCTGCTGTCGCTGCTCGCCGCCGGGCCGTTGATGAAGGCGCTGGGCTACAAGATCGAGGCGATGATCACGCGCATCCTCGGCGTCGTGCTTGCGGCACTTGCCGCCCAGTTCGTGATCGATGGAGTGAAAGCAAGCTTTTTCTAGGCGGATGCGATGCCCCGCAGGACACCGCATCCGATGCTAGATTAGGAGGATGAGGGAACGAGGTTCACCGCCGCATATTTGCCGCGTTGATCGACCTCAATATCGAATTCAAGCCGATCGCCTTCATTGAGACTGCGCAGGCCTGCCCGCTCGACAGCCGAGATATGGACGAATGCATCAGGCTGGCCATCGTCGCGCTGGACAAAGCCGAAGCCCTTCATCGCGTTGAAGAACTTGACCGTTCCGGTCGCCTTCTCACCCGTCAGCTGGCGCTGCGGCCCACCACGACTCGCGCCGCCGCCGCGATCACCACCACGATCTCCACCGCCAAAGCCGCCACGTTCCGGACGCGGTTCGCGCGGACGATCTTCGACCGCCATTGGCTCGCCGTCGATCTTCAGTTCGGTCGCGGAAATCTTGCCCCCGCGATCGACCAGTGTGAAGCCCAGAGGCTGGCCTTCGGCCAAACCGACAAGCCCGG
>JANLQV010000332.1:0-11692 GCA_031368025.1 Sphingomonadales bacterium
CGAAGTGAAGCGCGTCGAAGTAACCGGCATCGACCGGATGGAACGGCTCACTGTCTATGCCATCGCGCTCGACCAGCATTCGATGGCCATGCCGCTGGTCGATCTGGACAAGGTCCGCAGCCAGTTGCTGCGCTTTGGCTGGATCGAGGACGCAAGAGTTTCGCGCCGCCTGCCTGATACGCTGGTGGTCGATATTGTCGAACGCAAGCCCGCCGCAATCTGGCAGCACAATCAGGAACTTTCGCTGATCGATGCCAAGGGTGTGGTTCTCGAACCGGTGCCGCTTGATGCGATGCCCGATCTGCCGCTGTTGATCGGCCAGGATGCCAACGCGGAGGCATCTGCGCTTTCGCAATTGATGGAGCGGGCCCCGGCGCTCAAGCCAATGCTCGCCGCGGCAACATGGGTTGGCGGGCGTCGCTGGGATTTGCGGTTCCAGTCGGGCGAAACGCTGGCCTTGCCCGAAGGGGAGGATCTAGCGGGCACGGCGCTGCTCCGTTTTGCGCGGATGGACGGCGTCCAGCGCCTTCTAGGCCGCGGATATGCGCGCTTCGACATGCGTGATCCGACCAAATTCGTGGCCAAGATTGACCGATCGAAACCGACCATCGACACGCCGAAGGAATCCGTCGGCGAAACCAAGGGGGAAGATACAAGTGGCCCAGCCTAAGAGCGATCAACTGATCACGGCACTCGATATCGGTTCGTGGAAAGTCTCCGCGCTGATCGCGGAGCGTTCTCCCAGCGGCGATATCCAGGTGCTCGGCACCGGCCAGCGCGAAAGTCGCGGGGTAAAGCGCGGCTATATTGCGGACATGGACGCTACTGAAGCGGCAGTGCGCGATGCGGTTGAACAGGCCGAACGGATTGCCGGCACCAATATCGAGGATGTCTGGGTCGGCTTTTCGGCCGGTGGATTGGTCAGCGACATTGCTTCGGTCGAGGTCGAACTGGGTGGGCACCGCGTGGAGCAGGAGGATATAGACGAGCTTCTCGCGGCCGGGCGCAATACGCTCGATCCTGATGGCCGAATGATCCTCCACGCCCAGCCGACGCTCTATACCCTTGACGGACTGCAGGGCGTGAAGAAGCCGCTTGGCCTCCACGCCGATACGCTGGGCGTCGATATTCATGTCGTTTGTGCAGATGGATCGCCGGTCCGCAATCTCGACCTGTGCGTGCGCAAGGCGCATCTCGAAGTGAAGTCGATCATCGCATCCCCGGTCGCGACGGGGCTGGCCTGCCTCTCCGATGAGGAGCGCGAACTGGGCGTGGCGCTTGTCGAACTCGGCGCGGGCGTGACCAATGTCTCGCTGTTCGCGGGCGGAATGCTCGTCGGTCTGACATCGATCCCGTTCGGCGCAGCGGACATTACAGATGACATCGCTTCGGCCTTTGGAACACGGCGCGATCAGGCGGAACGGATGAAATGTTTCTATGGCTCGGCCACCGCCAGCCCGCGCGATAATCATGACATGATCGAAGTTGCCCCACTCTCTGCTGAAGACGATGCTTCGGAAACATCGCGCATCACGCGGGCCCAACTCATCGCCGTCATCCGCCAGCGGCTCGAACATCTGGCGGGTGAGGTTTCGAAGGCGTTGAAGGATCTGGGCTTTTCGGGGCCGGTCGGGCGGCAGGTCGTCCTGACCGGCGGTGGTGCCGAACTCAAGGGGATGGCTGACTATATGCAGGGCGCACTGGGCCGGTCGGTTCGCATCGGTCGTCCGCGCGGATTATCGGGCTTGCCGGAAGCGCATAGCGGCGCTGGATTCACGACTTTGGCCGGACTGATTCACTATGCCGCGTCCGATCCGCTCGATCTCAGGGCAATCATGCCGGAACCTGCACCGATCATCCCGGTTTTGGGTGGTGGTATCATCAAAAGGTTGATGGCTGCGTTCCAAACCGGCTACTAGATGTTGTAAGGATTCTGTAATGAAGGCACAAATTGCAGAAATATGCCGAGTCGTTAACTTTTTTGGTGATTCGGCGAATCGGTTCGTGCAAAGAGTCAAGAAGACAACGGTTTCGGCCTTCGGCATTCATGGGGAGACAGCGTGATGAGCATTGAATTCATGGCACCTGAGGTGGACGAACTTCGCCCGCGGATCAGCGTCATTGGCGTTGGCGGCGCTGGCGGAAACGCCATTGCCAACATGATCGCAGCACAGGTGCAGGGGGTCGATTTCATCGTCGCCAACACCGATGCCCAGGCGCTCAACACCAGCCCGGCGGAGCGCCGCCTCCAGCTTGGCTTGAAAATCACGCAGGGCCTTGGTGCCGGATCGCGCCCCGAAATTGGTCGTGCAGCAGCAGAGGAAACCATTGAGTCCGTCGAAAAGGCGCTTGAAGGCGCGCATATGTGTTTCATCGCAGCCGGCATGGGCGGCGGCACCGGAACGGGTGCAGCACCTGTCATCGCCAAGGCCGCGCGCGATCGCGGCATCCTGACCGTCGGCGTCGTCACGAAACCTTTCAGCTTCGAAGGCTCGCGCCGGATGAAAGCGGCAGAGGCCGGCATTGCTGAACTGCAAAAGCATGTCGATACGCTGATCGTCATCCCCAACCAGAACCTGTTCCTCATCGCCAACCCGTCGACGACGTTCAAAGAAGCGTTCCAGATGGCCGATGAAGTCCTACAACAGGGCGTTCGCGGTATCACTGACCTGATGGTCATGCCCGGCCTGATCAATCTCGACTTTGCCGATGTTCGTTCGGTCATGGGTGAAATGGGCAAGGCAATGATGGGCACCGGCGAAGCCTCGGGCGATAACCGTGCGATCGATGCCGCTGAAAAGGCGATTGCCAACCCGCTGCTTGATGGCGTTTCGATGAAGGGTGCCAAAGGCGTCATCGTCTCGATTGTCGGTGGTGAGGATATGAGACTGATGGAAGTCGATGAAGCGGCCAGTCATATCAAGAACCTGGTCGATCCCGATGCAAACATTATCTGGGGTTCGGCGTTCAATAATGATCTGGATGGCCGGATCCGCGTTTCGGTCGTGGCAACGGGCATTGAGGCTGATTCGGTCTCGGCACCGGAGCCAGCCCGCGTCTTCTCCTTCCCAACGGCGCGCAAAAATGAAGAAATCATCCGCACACCCGAACCCGTGATTGCCCCTGCGCCGATCATGGAAACGCCAATGCGGGAAATCGAAGCCGGAGCCGAAGCGGCCAGTGTCGAAGAACCGATGATCGAAGACGCAGCGCCTGCGGACATCCCGACGGCTGAAGAAGAAGCGCCTTTGGTGCTTGAATCCCCGATGATCGAGGAAACCGCGCCGGTGGCGTCCGACGAACTGATGCTTGAGCCACAATCGATGCTTGATGCCGCAGTGACGTCAAACCCGGTTCCTCCCCTGTTCGACGATACTGAAGACAGCGTCGAGCCACCCCGCCGCCGCTGGCTGGTGGGCGATACGGACGATGCACCGCGTGCTGCGGGTCCTGCCACTGGGGGCACGCTGTTCGAGCGTATGTCGAATATTGCACGTGGTGCGGCAAAGGCGGATGTCGCACCGACCGAGCCAGCCGACCCGCTGGATATTCCGCGTTTCCTGAACCGCCAGAATAACCAGTAATTGCGCTCTCCGGGATGGTCGTGGCCGGTTTGTCCCCGGCTGCTACCATCCCGGCGCGATTCAAGGCAGTTTGGCTTGCGTCGCGCACCCACGGGGCGTCTAGGGCTGGTCGCATGAGACGAAAAAATGATGCCGGCTTGGGTCGTTGGCTGGCGGTGGCCGCACTGTCGTTGACGCAACCGGTGATCGCGCAGCCGGTTCCGGCTGCGCCGATTATGCCGGCAGCGCCCTCCAGAGACCCCTCTGACCGGCTCGCCGCGAATCTTGTGATCCTTTCGCAGAACCCGCGTGACGTGGGCGCGCTGACCGAAGCCGGGCTCAGCGCGATCGCGGTGGGCGATGGCGATGCAGCGCTCTCCTTTTTAGCCAGGGCGGAAGAAATCTCGCCGGGCAATGGCCGGATCAAGGCCGCGATCGGATCGGCCCTGTTGCTGAAGGAAAAACCGACGGACGCGCTGAAACTCTTCGGTGAGGCCGTCAGCCTGGGTGTGCCGGAGCAGATCGTCGCACGCGACCGTGGCCTTGCCTATGATCTGCGCGGCGATTCAAAGCGTGCGCAACGCGACTATCTGCTGGCGCTTCACAATGGTGCTGATGATGAACTGATGATCCGCTACGCCCTGTCGCTGGGAATTTCGGGCGATGATCGCCGGGCGCTGGAACTGCTTGATCCGCTGCTCCGCCAACGAAACCTCATGGCGTGGCGCGCCCGGGCTTTTGTTCTTGCGATGAACGGGGATGTAGATGCTGCTGAGGCAGTTGCGAATTCGGTCATGCCCGGAGGATCGGGCGGATCAATGTCACCGTTCCTCCGCCGTCTGGCCACGCTCAACCCCGCTGAACGCGCGCTGGCGGTCAATTTCGGGATCATGCCGAGCGACGGACAGCGTTACGCAGTTGTCGAAACCGGGGATCCCTATCGTCCCTCGGGGATAGCGGGGGTTTCCGATGCGCTGATCCCGGCAGGCGATCCGTTCGGACCCCGCCCGGAAGATGCCGCAGATCGGCCACGCCGCGTCGAGCCCGTCTCGAAAGAACCGCGCCGCCGGCCAGGACGCGAGAGCGTAACGCTGGCCGTGGCAAGCGAGACCGCGCGCCCTGCACCCGCTCAAACTGCGAAGCTTGCGCAACCGACACAGGTTGAAACGGCAAGCGTGGCCCCTGGCCCTCTCAGTCAGCGCGTCGGCAAGCGGATCGGGCCCGTCGATCCCGCGCGGTTGCCGCCTGAAGTTCGTGACGCGCTCAAACCGGGTAGCACGGCCCCGAAGTTCGTTGTCACCAATGCGACCAGCCTGCCGCCGCCGAGCGGGGCTGTGGTGCCGTCGGTATCCCGCCCAGAGGCGGAATCGGATCGGCCGCCCGCGGCTCGTTTTGAAATACCCGAACCCACCACGACATCCGCGCCACAAGTTGCACATCCTGCTGCTGTCCCAGCGGCTATTGACACCACCTTCACAACCCCGATCACCAACCAGTTGCCAGCGGCCGAACAGTCCGCGCCAAAATCGCAACCGGTTGTGATGGCTCCGGCGCCTGCGAAGGCCGCGCCGCAGCCTTTGGCGAACGCAGCATCGGGTGCGGGCCTGGGCGCCATACTTGCCAGCCTCCAGACGGAAGAGGAAAGCGCTGCCGCTCCACTGCCAACAGCAGCAGAGATCAAGGCTGCCCGGATCCTGGCCCAGCGCAAGGCGTCCGGCCAGACCAAGGCTGACGCCGAAGCAAAGGCGGCAAAAGAGGCCAAAGAGGCACTGCGGCAGGCGGCAGCGAAGAATCCGGCACGCATCTGGGTTCAGGTTGCAACCGGCTCGAACGAAGCTGGCCTGCCCAGCACATGGAAGAAGCTGAAGGACAAGGCGCCAACGGTGTTCAAAGGCCAGAGCGCATCCTCGGTGCCATTCAAGGCAACGAACCGCCTTCTGGTCGGCCCGTTCAAAAGCGCAGCGGAAGCGCGGGCACTGGTCAACGCAATGGGCAAGGCCGGGATTCAGGGGAACACCTTCAACAGCGATCCGGGACAGGCAATCGCCAAAGTTTCGGCGCGATGAGGGCGCGGGCGCCTTACGCTAGCGACCCCGCCGCGAGCAAAGGGCGGCAACATCTTGAAACCCTGGGCGAAACGCGAGGGCCGCGCACCGCGTTCCAGCGTGATCGCGACCGGATCATCCATTCGATCGCCTTTCGCCGGTTGCGCCACAAAACGCAGGTCTTCGTCTCCCCTGATGGCGATCATTTTCGCGTCCGCCTGACTCACAGCCTCGAAGTGGCGCAGATTGGGCGGACGATCGCACGCACGCTCGGGCTTGATGAAGATCTGACCGAGGCACTGTGTCTCGCCCACGACATTGGCCATCCGCCGTTCGGTCATGCTGGTGAAGATGCGCTCAAGGGGGCACTCGCAGGCGCAGGCGGGTTCGATCATAACGGCCATACGCTGCGTGTCCTCACCCGGCTTGAAATGCCCTATCCACGATGGCGGGGGCTCAACCTCACTTGGGAGGCGCTCGAAGGCCTAGCCAAGCATAATGGGCCCGTCACGGCGCCGGGCTGGGCGATGGCCGCCGCCAATGCGGCCTATCCGCTCGACCTTGCCAGTCATGCCTCGCTTGAGGCTCAAGTCGCGGCCGTGGCCGATGACATCGCCTATGACAATCATGACATTGACGATGGCCTGCGCGCAGGGATTATCGATTTCGAAGACTTGCTGACGGTTCCGTTGGTGCGGGCCGGATGGGACCGTGTCTGCGCGCGTTACCCCGATGTCGAAGCGGTGCGGCTCCGGCCTGAACTGGTCCGTCAGCAGATTGGTGTGATGGTCAACGACGTGATTGCAACTACGCGGAGCAGCGTCGCGAGTTCAGGCGTCGATTCGGTCGGGGATGTTCGCGCAGCGGGGCAGACGCTGGCGGGGTTCTCCGCCGAAATGGCCGACCGTGAAAAGGAACTCAAGACGTTCATGTATTCACGGCTCTATTATCATCCGCTTCAGATCGAAGTGGCGGCCCTGGCATCGCGGATCATTGCCGGGCTCTTTGCTGTCTATAACGATGACCCGGCGACGTTGCCCGAAGAGTGGCACGCCACCCTGCCCGAAGCACAGCCCGATCGGGCACGCCATATCGCAGATTTCATCGCGGGCATGACCGATCGTTACGCCATCACATGCTATCGCAAGCTGGTGCAGGAAATTGAACTGCCAGACGGTTTTTAGAGCGCGTTTATTTACTCTTTCTGGCTTCATGCCAAAGGAGGTGCTATAGTTTCGCGACTCAGATCAAGTAACAAGGAGTGAAAAATGGGCTCTTCACTTGAAGATTTCGCTCTAGAGGCCCTGACAGGGCTTGTCGGACATGGCGACGTCAACGAATTTCTGATTAACAAGTTGGTAAGTAGAGCGCGTAACAGACCCCATCCTTGGAGCACGCGATACGATTACATATGCTGGTCGGGCCTGACCGACCGCACCTTCAATGCAAGGCTGCTCCGCGCAAAGCCCTATCCGGCCGCCGAAGCGATGGGGACGCGAAGGCCGCCCAAGGCCGAAGTCGCCAAGCTGTTTGCCGCCACGCCCGGTGCCCAGCGCATCTGCCCGAAATCGACCTGTCTCTTTCCGGCCTTTGCGCAGTATCTCACTGACGGTTTCATTCGCACGCGTGTGGCGAACGATCCCCCCTTTGGGGACGGCCAGGAAGACCGGAGGCGGACGACGTCCAACCATGAAATCGATCAAAGCCCGCTCTATGGCCGGAACGAGGCACAAACCGGTGTCTTGCGGCTCAAATCGGAGACGGCAGGCAAAAAGGGCCGGTTGAAGTCCCAGACGATCGGTCATGAGGAATTCCCGCCTTACCTGTTTGACAATACTGGCAAGGTAAAGCCCGAATTCTGCGACGCTGCGGGCAATTGCCTGCTGGACCTGCCGCTCGGCCTTTCCGCAACCACGGCGGGCCTGAAAACCCTGTTCGCGGTCGGCGGAGACCGGGCGAACGCCAACCCGCAAGTCGCGATGATCAACGCACTGTTCCTGCGCGAACATAACCGGTTGGCGGCAATGCTTGAAAGCGGAAACCCGGGCTGGGATGATGAACGCGTGTTCCAGATTGCGCGGAACATCCTGATCGTCATGTTCATCAAGATCGTGGTTGAGGACTATATCAATCATATCAACACGTCGGTGTTCAAGTTTCTCGCCGATCCGAAAGTTGCATGGAAAGCGAAATGGAACCGGCCCAACTGGATGACTGCGGAATTCAGCCTGCTTTACCGCTGGCACTCGCTGATCCCGGAAGCGCTCGTCTGGGGCGGGCAGACCCTGCCGAGCTGGCAATTGACGCTCGACAACAGCTTGCTCACCCGAGACGGGCTGGCCACGGCATTTGCCGAGATATCGAGCAACAACGCCGCCGCGCTTGGCCTGGGCAACTCTGCCGCCTTTCTCCTCAAGGCAGAGGAAAAGGCGATCGACCAGGCGCGACTGAACAATATCGCGACTTACAATGATTATCGTCGTGCAATGGACATGGATACGGCCAAGAGCTTTGCCGAACTGGTTGGGAAAACCAAGGACCAGCCCGAAAAGGCGCGCCGCACTGCGCTCGCAGCCAATTTGCAGCAGCTTTACGGGACGGTCGACAATGTAGAATTCTATGTCGGCCTGTTTGCCGAGCCGCGCGAAACGAATGGGCCGCTTCCTGACCTTCTCCTCGCAATGGTCGCGATGGACGCCTTTTCGCAGGCGCTGACCAATCCGCTTTTGAGCGAACATGTCTATGGCGATCCAGAAAATCGTGCGTTGGCCTTCACGCCTGCGGGGCTGGTAGAGATCGAAAACACCAAGCGGCTTCGCGATGTCCTTGTGCGCAATTCAACAAACCTTGCGGATCGCTTTGTGGGCATGACGCGGCGCGACTGGCAGCGGGATTGACGCCTTACCCGGCTAAAGCTTGTCGAAATTCCCTTCGCGGAAGAATTCAAACACCATCAGATTGTCGAATTTCTCATCGGGCGGCAGCGGGTAATCGTTGGCGCAAAAGCCGGTCTTGGCAAGATCGATTGAAATCGTGTCAATTTCACTGGAGAGCCGGATGCCGAAATGCCGGCCTTTCACCCAACGCACCAATCCTGCTACGTCGCCAAAGTGCCCGAGCGTGATCGTGACCGTTTCGCCAAGCTGGGGCGGATGAACGGCGCGACACGACAGGCCGAATGCCGACAGGTTCCGGATGGTGATCCTTTGGGGCTTGAGCCGGTCAGATTCCATCTTGGCGACCAGTAACTTTTTCAGTCGCGCGTCTCGTGGCGGGGCCTTTTTCGGGCTTTCGGTCTGTAACAGTGGCGGGTCCATTTCAAACGTCAGCCTATGCCTGCCCTGCTGGATTCCGCGTGAGCAAATGGTGCAGTCAATGGACGAACTCCGAGCAAATGTTTGATGGTAAATATACTCCATCAGTTTGAACGTCCGATACGTCGATCTCTTAAATCGAATTTGATCGCGTTGCGAAATCATTAAAAAGACCATCAAAAAGGCCTATTCAAAGGTCATGATACATAAGATTCTTGCCGACTCTGCAGTCAGTATCTCCGACCTCAAGAAAAACCCTTCGGCCGCGATTTAGGCAGCGGGCGGGTTTCCTGTGGCCGTGCTCAACCGCAACACGCCCGCAGCCTATCTCGTCCCCGCCAAGGCTTGGGACGCATTGATGGATCGGCTTGAAGATATCGAACTTGCTGAAATCGTGAGGGCACGCATGTGGATGCCGGGTAATTGGCCTCACGCGAAGGCGCAAAGGCGCCAAGAAGATTTGGGCCTAGATGCCCGGTCACTCGTAAGAGTGTCTATCCCCCACACGCCCCAAACAACCTCAATGTCCGCTCCCGCGCCAGATCGGCACTCGGTTCGTGATAATCCTTGCGGCGATCCGAATTGAAGCCGTGCCCGGCTTCATACACAAACACCTCCGCCAGCGGATGCGCCTTGGCGATCAGGGCTTCGACGCCGTCCATCGGGATGCCGGTATCGAAGCGGCCGAAATGGGCGATGGTCGCGCATTTGGGGGCTTGGTCGATGAATAGGGTGGGGACGAGGCTGCCATAATAGCATGACGCAGCCGCAAGATCGTCGCTCTGCCCGGCCATCGCCCAAGCGACCGAGCCGCCATAGCAATAGCCGGTGATGAAGACCGGGCCCTTTGCTTTCAACGCGTCGATGCAAGTCTGCGTGTCTTTCAGTGACAACGCGAACGGATGGAGCGTTCTTGCCAGCTCGACGGCGCGTTCGAAATCGGGGCCCGTATATTCGGCTTCGAAGCCGGGATGTTCGCGGTCATAGAGCGCGGGGGCGAGAACTTCGTAGCCGTCGGCAGCATATTCGTCGCACAGTTCGCGGATATGGTCGGTCACGCCAAATATTTCCTGCACCAGCACCAGCCCGCCGCGCCGTTCTCCCTTCGGCTCGGCGTGATAGACGGCGATCTCTGCGCCGTCGGACATTGTCATGCGAATCATTTTGGACTCCTCCCGTAACTCTGAACGTGTTTCACGGCCCATGCCCGAACCCAAATCAAGGGTGCAAGCCGCACCGTGGATGCTGAAACGAGTTCAGCATGACGTTGGTGGGATGACAAGTGCGCAAACCCATCTTGCATCGC
The DNA here is from genome assembly GCA_031368025.1 of Sphingomonadales bacterium. Lineage (GTDB taxonomy): Bacteria > Pseudomonadota > Alphaproteobacteria > Sphingomonadales > Sphingomonadaceae > Aquisediminimonas. Next base: position 10,229 of record JANLQV010000332.1, read on the forward strand.
AGCAAAATCGTTGCTAGGCGCGCCGCGACTTTGGCGGGGGTGAAAGCCTGTTCCGCTGGGGTCATCACACACTTCTCGGTCTCATGAGGAACATTCGCGCGTGGAGAATTCCGGCGGCATTCAGGCTAGTCTGGCGGGGCGTTATGCAACTGCCCTGTTCGAACTGGCGCGTGAGTCAAAGGCTATCGATTCGGTCGGTGAGTGCCTGTCGGGGCTGAAGGCCGCGCTCGTGCAGTCCAAGGATTTTGCCGCGTTGACAACCAATCCGCTGCTTTCGCGCGACGTGGCGTCCAAGGCGGTCGCGGCCGTTGGCAAGAGCATGAAGCTGGATGGCCTGACCACGAACTTTCTCGGCGTTCTCGCGCAGAACCGCCGTCTCGGTCAGCTCGGCCCGGTCATCGCGGCTTACGATGCGCTCGCCGCCAATCATCGCGGCGAAGCAACGGCCGAAGTGACCTCGGCTCATCCGCTCGATGCGGCGCAGGTCACCACGCTCAAGAAACAACTCCGCACCAAGGTTGGCCGCGACGTCGCGGTCGATCTCAAGGTCGATCCCTCCATTCTTGGCGGGCTGGTCGTAAAGATCGGCTCCCAGATGATCGATTCGTCGATCCGCACCCGTCTCAATACCCTCGCGAATGCGATGAAAGGCTAACCATGGACATCCGCGCCGCAGAAATTTCAAAGGTCATCAAGGACCAGATCGCCAATTTTGGCACCGAAGCCCAGGTTTCCGAGGTTGGCTCGGTTCTCTCGGTTGGTGACGGTATCGCCCGTATCCACGGGCTCGATAACGTTCAGGCTGGTGAAATGGTCGAATTCTCCAACGGCATCAAGGGCATGGCCCTGAACCTCGAAGCCGACAATGTCGGCGTCGTGATCTTCGGCACCGATTCGGAAATCAAGGAAGGCGATGTCGTCAAGCGGACCGGCACGATCGTGGACGTTCCGATCGGCAAGGAACTGCTCGGCCGCGTGGTCGATGGCCTTGGCAACCCGATTGACGGCAAGGGCCCGTTGAAGACCACCCAGCGCAGCCGCGTCGAGGTCAAGGCCCCGGGCATCATTCCGCGCCAAGGCGTGAACGAACCGGTGCAGACCGGCCTCAAGGCGCTTGATGCGCTCGTTCCCGTTGGTCGTGGCCAGCGCGAACTGATCATCGGCGATCGGCAGACCGGCAAGACCGCCGTCGCCATCGACACCTTCATCAACCAGAAGGAAGTCAACAAGGGCAAGGACGAATCGAAGAAGCTCTATTGCATCTATGTCGCCATCGGCCAGAAGCGCTCGACGGTCGCCCAGTTCGTGAAGTCGCTCGAAGAAAACGGCGCGTTGGAATACTCCATCGTCGTCGCTGCCACGGCGTCAGACCCGGCCCCCATGCAGTTCCTCGCGCCCTTCACCGGCTGCGCCATGGGCGAATACTTCCGCGACAACAAGATGCACGCGGTTATCATCTACGAC
>JANLQV010000373.1:0-1598 GCA_031368025.1 Sphingomonadales bacterium
TGCTCGACCGCGGCGAAGTCGATATGGGCGCCGCTCAGCTCGAGATCGAACATTTCTGGGCGGGCGCGCTGCGCCGCGCAGTCATTGATGGGGATGTCGAGAATGGCTCTTTGATGGCCGGCCAGTCGGTCGGCATGGTCAAGGCCGAGGAACCGATTGCTGAGATACTGGCGACGCTGATGGCCGAAGCGCAGGCAGCATTGGAATCGCGCGTAACAATCTGATAGCGCTGGTGCATGCCAACTGCGACAGCCTCCGCCAGGGAAATTCTGACCGGCCTCCACGAAGTGATGGCCTCTCGCGCAAATGCGCAGGCAAAGCTCAACAAGGTCGTCCAAATCATCGCTGAAGCACTGGCGAGTGAAGTCTGTTCGATTTACCTTCGCCGCGAAGGCGTGCTGGAACTTTTTGCAACCGTTGGCCTGAATCAGGCGGCGGTCCATGTCACCAAACTGGCGATGGGCGAAGGGCTGGTCGGCACGATTGCCGAACAGATCGCAACGCTCAACCTCGACGAAGCGACGAGCCACCCCGATTTTGCCTATAAGCCCGAAACCGGCGAGGAACTATTCCACAGCTTTGCCGGCGTGCCGATCATTCGCAAGGAAGATGCCGTCGGCGTGCTCAGCGTCCAGCATGCCGAGCCTCGCCGTTATGACGAAGTTGAAATCGAGGCATTACAGACGGTTGCAATGGTTCTTTCTGAGCTTATCGCCAATGCCGGACTCATCGACAATGCCGAAGCGCGCGGCTCCAAGGTCTTGAACACTGGAGCCGAGCGACTGACCGGCCTCAAACTTGTTGACGGCATGGCGCGGGGTTTCGCGGTCTATCACCAGCCACGCATCACGATCGAGCATACCGTTGCCGAGGATACCGAGGCCGAACGCCACCGCGTCTATTCCGCGTTCGACAAGATGCGCGAGCAGATCGACAAGATGGCCAGCCAGGCCGAGTTCGGCGGCGAAGGCGAGCATCGCGAAGTCATCGAGATGTATAAAATGTTCGCCTATGACGAAGGCTGGTCACGGCGAATCAACGAAGCCATCGACAGCGGTCTGACTGCCGAGGCGGCGATTGAGCGCGTCCAGCAACGCACCCGCATGCGGATGCGCCAGATCGACGATCCACTGCTGGCGGATCGGATGCACGATCTTGAGGACATGTCGAACCGGCTGTTGCGGATCGTTTCGGGGCAATTGGGATCGGCAGCGCAGGCCGGGTTGCGACAAGATACGATCCTGATCGCCCGCAACCTCGGCCCGGCCGAACTGCTCGAATATGATCGTCGCCGGTTAAAGGGGGTGATTCTTGAGGAAGGATCGCTGACCGCACATGTCATCATTGTCGCGCGTGCGATGGGGGTTCCGGTGCTTGGCCGGGTCAAGAATGTCCGACGCCTGATATCGGACGGAGATCCATTGCTGGTGGATGTTACGCAGGCAGCCGTTTTTGTCCGGCCAACCGCCGCAATCGAAGAGGCATTCGAGACGCAACTGGCGGTCAGCCAGAAGCGTCGTGCGACATTCGCCGCGCTCAAAACAGAAACGCCAATCTCCAAAGATGGCACACGCATTACGCTCATGATCAATGCGGGG
>JANLQV010000406.1:0-3026 GCA_031368025.1 Sphingomonadales bacterium
CCTGCTGACCAACAACCCGGAAAAAGTGGCGGGGCTTGTGGCTTCGGGGATCGACGTGATTGAAAGGGTGCCGCACCATTTGCCGCCCAACCCACACAATGAACGCTATCTTGCCACCAAGCGGGACCGCACCGGCCACCAGCTATAGGGGAATCTCGTCAAAGCCGAACGCAATGCGGTGAACCCCAACCGCACGCAGAGTTTTCGCATGCGCCTCGCGATTGCGAATGTGGGAGGCAGCGCAAAGCCCGACAACATGCATTCCGGCAGCAACCGCCGCGGCCGCACCGATTGGCGAATCCTCGATCGCCAGACAGTTCTCGGGCGCGACGCCCAGCCCCCTGGCTGCATCGAGATAGACATCGGGGTGCGGCTTGCCGCGTTCCAGCCGCGCGGCGCTGAACAGGCGATCACCAAAATAATGGCATAAACTCACTCGTTCGAGCTTATGAGCGATCCATTCGGGTTCGCTGGAGGACGCAATGGCGAGAGGCAAATGCTGCGCCCGGTCGAGGAATGCGTCAATACCGCAAACGGCGGTCAAGTGCCTGTCCATCAGCGATGCCGCCCGCGCGAAATAGAGCGATTCGAAATTTGAAGGCAATTCATGGCCCAGCCGAGCCTCGATCTGGCTGACGCAATCCGCCCAGCGATGCCCGCAATAGCGGTCAAGAGCATCTTCGAAGCTGGTTTCCAGTCCGATTTCGGTCAGGCATTCGGCGAGTGCCAGATTGGCAGGGACTTCGCTGTCAACGATCACGCCATCGAAGTCGAAAATGATCGCAGCGAGCCTCATGTCCGCGCGCCGAACAGGGCGCTGCCAATGCGGACATGAGTGGCCCCCAGCATGATCGCGGTTTCATAGTCGCCCGTCATCCCCATACTCAAGCTGGCAAGGCCATGATCGCGTGCGAGTTTGGCAAGAAGAGCGAAGTAGGGCGCAGCCTCCATATCGGCCGGAGGGACGGCCATCAGTCCGACAAGATCGAGGCGGGCGATCCGTGCTTCGGAAATCAGGGATGCGAGCTCATTGACCGCACATCCCCCCTTTTGCGGCTCGTTCCCGATATTGACCTGGATGAAGCAGCGCGGCTGCCTTTCCAGCTTGTCCTGTGCCTTGCCGAGCGCAGTGATCAGGGAGGGGCGGTCGACGGAATGGATCGCATCGAACAGGCTGACGGCTTCCTCTGCCTTGTTCGATTGCAATTGCCCGACAAGGTGCAGTTCGACGCCTGGGAACTCGGAGCGCAATCCCGGCCATTTCCCCTGCGCTTCTTGGACCCGGTTTTCGCCAAACCGCATTTGCCCGGCTTCCAGAAGCGGGCGGATCGCAGACGCGTCCTGGGTCTTCGAAATGGCAACCAGCGCGATATCGCCGGCGGATCGGCCTGAAAGCTTCGCCGCGCGGGCGATGCCTGTTTCCACCGCAGCTAATCTGGACTTTGCGTCTTCGTTCATCCCCCCGCTATAGGAAGGGCGATGCCCAAGCGCCACACCTGCCCGCTGCCCCGGCTCTGGCTCATGACCGATGAACGGATGGGCGATGCGCTGTTTGATGCAATCCGGCGCCTGCCGCGCGGCGCGGGTGTCATATTTCGTCATTACAGCGTGCATCCTGCGGAGCGCGCGACGCTCTATCGCAAGGTCAGACGTATCGCCAAGGCGCGTCGGTTGACCCTGCTGATCGGCGGGATCGGCGGGGCACATGGGCGGCATCACGGGGCCGTGACGGCGCCGGTTCATGCGATCCGCGAGCGTATCGAAGCTGAGCGCAACGGTGCGCGACTGGTTTTTGTTTCGCCCGTCTTCCCGACGGCTTCGCATCCTCGCACCCGGGCGCTCGGCCGGGCCAGATTTGGCTTGCTCATCAGGGAGAGCCGGGTTCCAGTGATCGCGCTCGGCGGCATGACGCGCAAAAGAGCGCGGTCATTGGCGGCATTCGGAATTTATGGATGGGCAGCGATCAGCAGCCTGTCTGCTCCAGCGCGCTGAAAATCAGAAGCGGAAGGCTGTTCCCACATAAACCGCCTGACTGTCGCGACGATTGTCGGTCAGCGGCTCAAGCCGATTGCGTTCCGAACGATAACGAACGCCAGCCGTCACATCGAGATTGCGCGTCAGGCGATAGGCCCCGCCCACATCAAGCGAAACGCTTTGATTTCCTGAAATCGTGCGCGGCGTATTGCCGATTGGCCTGTCAGCAGCCACCTGGAGGCGTGTGCTCCATTTCCGAGTGTTATAGCTCAGCGCCAAATCGGTGGCTTCGCGGCTGCCCGGAATGGCGCCGCTGTCGATTCGCGTCACATCCCCCGAAAGAGCAAAGCGTTTCCAGCCAATGCCGACGCCCAGATTATAGGCCACCGGCGCGATGCCAAGCGACGCTGGAGTTCCTGCCGCGACTCGCTCGGATTCGCTGGAGGTGTTGCCAGTCCGCGCCCGCACCGCGACCGTTACCGCGCGATTATTGCCGCTGGTCGCGGCGGGTGTGAACCGGAAACCGGTGCTGTTCAAACCGCTGCGAGAGAGGGCAGCGGCAAGAACGGGATCGGCCGCCGCTGGCGTAAAACTGCCAATTCCCATGCGCGGAGCCGTTACCGAAAGGTGTCTCGACAGGAGCGAATTGCTTGATGCCCCAAGCGCTGGCGCAACCGCAATCGCGGCGACGCAAAGCGCCCCCGAAAGACTTGCCAATATGGTTGCACGACGACTCATGAGCGGAAATCATACTCCTTGTAGAAGATCGCTAGCATAGAATCGTTCGCAATGCACAGGCCCGCGAGTCACTTTGTTGCGCGCTGTTGCAATTGCTCAACACTCATGACGGGTGTCCCCGCTTGCGGGATGACGAAACCACCGTATAAGGCGCGCGAGTGACGTTTTTCCAAGGATATTTTGCCATGTTCAGGCCCCTCCCAATAGTTGCCGCCATCACTGTTGCAGTGACGCTTTCGGGATGCACTTTCGTCAAGAACGATCTGGCAAAAGGCTTTGGGGGCAAACAGGCGCCCGCGTTCAAGCGCGATCTG
>JANLQV010000463.1:0-14039 GCA_031368025.1 Sphingomonadales bacterium
CATGCCTCAATGACTGGCCAGCGCGCTGAATGCAGCATGGACCGTGAAACAAGTTCAGGGTGACGAGTAGAAAACGAGTACATCACTTCGTTTCCCCCTTCTCATCGCCGGGAAGGATGTAATCGGCACCCTCCCAGGGGCTCATGAAGTCGAACGTACGGAAATCCTGCGCCAGCTGCACCGGCTCATACATTACGCGCTTATGCTCTTCGGAGTAACGAAGCTCGACATAGCCGCTCAGCGGGAAATCCTTGCGCTGTGGATGGCCAGTAAAGCCATAATCAGTCAGGATGCGGCGAAGGTCAGTATTGCCCTCGAACAGCACCCCATACATGTCGAACACTTCGCGTTCGAGCCACCCCGCGACCGGCCAGATGCCCGTGACGGACGGAACCGGCTGATCCTCATTGGTCACAACATGGACGCGGATGCGGTGGTTCTTGGTGACGCTCAGCAGGCAATAGACGATCTCGAAGCGCGGATCGCGATCGGGCCAGTCGACCCCGGCGATTTCCATCAATTGCTGATAATCAAGCGTATCGCGCAACTGCATCAGGCAGCCCAGCAGTTCGGACGGCGCGACATGAAGCGCGATTTCGCCATGGGCCTCAGTCGCCTCGATCAAATCGTTGCCGAGTGCCTTTCGGGCAGCGTCGATGACACCGTCATTGCTCGCATATCTGGGGGCGGAATGGCTCACCGCTCAACCGTGCCGACGCGGCGGATTTTCCGCTGCAACTGCATGATGCCGTAAAGCAGGGCCTCGGCGGTCGGCGGGCAGCCGGGAACATAGATGTCGACCGGCACAATCCGGTCGCAGCCCCGCACAACGCTATAGCTGTAATGGTAATAGCCGCCGCCATTGGCGCAACTGCCCATCGAGATCACATATTTGGGATCGGACATCTGGTCATAAACCCGGCGCAGCGCAGGGGCCATCTTGTTGCACAGCGTTCCCGCGACGATCATCACGTCCGACTGGCGCGGTGACGCGCGGGGCGCAACACCGAAACGTTCGAGGTCGTAACGCGGCATGTTCACATGGATCATCTCGACCGCACAGCAAGCCAGCCCAAACGTCATCCACCAGAGCGAACCGGTGCGGGCCCATTGGAACAGCTCTTCGGTGCCGACGACGAGGAAACCCTTGTTCGACAGTTCGTCATTGAGGCCGTTGAAAAAGCTCGCTTCGGGCATGGTCCCCAGCGGAGGGGCTGCGAGATCTACTCCCATTCGAGCGCTCCCTTTTTCCAGGCATAGACCAGCCCAAGGACCAGTTCGAACAGGAAGATCATCATCGCCGCCCAGCCCGTCCAGCCGATATGTTTGAGGCTCACCGCCCATGGGAAGAGGAATGCCGCTTCGAGATCGAAAATGATGAAGAGGATCGCGACGAGATAGAAGCGCACGTCAAATTGCGCCCGGCTGCCCTCAAACGCGGGAAATCCGCATTCATATTCGCTCAATTTCTCAGGCGTCGGATTGTGCGCGCCAGTGAAGCGCGAAGCAATCATCGGCAGAAAAACGAACGCCGAGGACAACAACAGCGCAATGGCCAGGAACAACAAGATCGGCAGATATCCGGCGGCGACCGAAGACATGGCTTTGAATTCCCTTTTCCTGACATGAATGGTCAGGATTCGAGGCGGCTGTAGGCGAGGCTAGGGATGTTCGCAAGCGCGAGAAAACCAATTTCAAGGTGTGACGGCGGTCATTGCCTCATCCTTCAAAGATGTGGATTCCTTACAAGACAGGATCGCGCTATCAAGGCAAGGCGAGGTCATATCGATGACGCGGGTTGGCGTTGTTGCAAAAGAGGGGGATCAAGATGAAGAAATTTGCATTTGCTGCCGCAGCACTGTTCGCATTTTCCGGCACGGCGCACGCCCAAATGGTGCGCGCACAAGACCCTTCCTCGGTCGTTCGCGCGCTGCAAGGCGCAGGCTACAAGGCGGAATTGACCAAGGATGAAACCGGCGATCCACTGATCCGCAGCACGTCTTCGGGCTCCGCGTTCGCGATCTTCTTTTTCGGCTGCACGAAGAATATCGATTGTGGCACAATCCAGTTCTTCGCGGGCTTTGATCGCGATAAATCACCGTCGCTCAGCCAAATGAACGACTGGAACAGCCGCAAGCGCTTTGGCCGCGCCTATGTTTCGGACAAGGGAGCGCCCCGCATAGAAATGGATGTCGATCTCGACGATGGCGGGATCAGCACCAAATTATTCGAGGATAATCTCGAATTCTGGGTGCTCTTGATGGCCCAGTTCGAAAAACACATCGACGGCTAGGCTATCGAGGCTGATCCAGGGCGTCGCCGCGCCTGTCCTGCACGTGCGCTTCAGGTGGCCTTCGCCCGGGCGCGAGAGCAATCGCGTGAATCAGCGTCTCCCGGGCCGGACGGGTTGAATGACCCGATGCGTCGAACCGGTCCCATTGCGCATCAGCGACATAGACCAGCCGCCGTTCGATGATCGTCCCGAGGGTCGGGTCGCCCGGGCCTGGCGGGGTCGCGAGCAATGCCTCTTGTGCCGCTCCGCTGGCGTCAAAAGTGAGGCGAACAACTTTGCGGCCATCCCCGTTGACGATCGCGATCAGCGCGTCGCCGTCCCGGACCAGCCCGTCGATCCCCTTGAGTGGAGAGAGGAGCATTGCGACCTTGGGCTTTTTGAGGTCGACCCTGAACAGACCGCGCCCATAATCGGCGACGTAGAGCCATCTGCCGTCGCGCGAGACAGCGATGCCCTGCGCGCTCTTGAATGTTCCGGCCGCTACCAATGGGACCAGCGCGGTGCATCCCGGCTTGCAGAGATAGACCCCGCCCGCTGCGCCGTCGCTCACGAAGACGCTGCCGTCGGGAGCAATGGCAACATCGCCGGGCTGCGCAGTCGTATCAGCGGGCGGCAGGGCTGCCTGACCTGCTGCTTCGAAACCGTTCGAGGTTACGCCGATCAGACCGCGAAATCCGTTCTTGCGCTTCGTTGGCCCGGCAACCCCGCTTGAAATCCACAGGATACCGCGTCGCGGGTCGACCGCCATGCCGAACAGCCCGGCGGTACTGTAAGGCAGCACCGCTCGGCGCCAGTGATCGCCCTCGCGCACCAGCAATGCACCATCTTCAACACCGCCGGCAAACATCTGGCCACTTCGCGCATCCCAGGCAACGCCTTCAACCAATCCGAATTCAGCCGGTATCGTCGTTTCGGGAACATCGGCCGCAGCAAGCGCAAGCAGCGCAAGCGCCGCAAAAACCTTCACCGGAGTGCGCCCGCCACCAGTTTGTGGAGCTTCGAATGCATCGCGTCATTCCCGGCCAGGAATTCGCTGCGCTCCATCGCCCGGTCGCCGCCCCGGAAATCAGTCAGGAAGCCCCCTGCCTCGCGGACGAGGAGCATCCCGGCCGCCACGTCCCAGGGCTGGAGATCGGATTCCCAATAGCCGTCGAACCGCCCGGCCGCGACCCAGGCGAGGTCGAGCGAGGCCGCGCCATAGCGGCGGATGCCCGCAACATGCGGGGCAACAGCACCAAAGATCCGCGTCCATTGCGCGAAATCGCCATGCCCCATGAACGGAATGCCAGTCGCGATCAGCGCTTCGCTCAAATCGCGGCGGGCGGACACCCGCAGGCGCTGGTCCTGAAGCCAGGCGCCCCTGCCCTTTTCCGCCCAAAAGCTCTCATCGGTCAGCGGCTGGTAGACCAACCCGGTGGTGATCTCGCGCTTGCCGTTGGGCATCGGCTCTTCGACCGCGATCGAAATGGCAAAATGGGGCAAGCCGTGGAGGAAGTTGGACGTGCCGTCGAGCGGATCGATGATCCAGCGCGGCTTGTTGGGATCGCCCGGAATTTCGCCCGCTTCTTCAAGCAGGAAGCCCCAGTCGGGCCGCGCATGCAACAGTTCGTCATACAGCGTTCGCTCGGCGCGCTGATCGGCTTTCGACACGAAATCCGCGGGCCCCTTGCGACTGACCTGCAAATGCTGGACCTCACTGAAATCGCGGCGCAACTTCGCCCCAGCCTTGCGCGCGGCGCGATCCATGACGGTCAGCAGGCCTGAATGCGATACCATCTGGGCTACTCCGCCCGCTTTACATATTCCTGGGCATAGACATCGACCACGATCCGCGTGCCGGCACCAATATGCGGCGGGACCATGATGCGCACGCCATTTTCGAGGATCGCCGGCTTGTAGGATGACGACGCCGTCTGCCCCTTCACCACCGCATCGGCCTCGACAATCAACGCCTCAATGGTATCGGGAAGCTGCACTGAAATCGGACGCTCTTCCCAAAGCTCCATCACGACATCCATGCCATCCTGAAGAAATGCTGCCGCATCGCCGAGGATACCCGCATCGAGCGACACCTGTTCATAGGTCTCTTTGTCCATGAATGTGAGCGTATCGCCCTCGGCAAAGAGAAACTGGAAATCCTTGGTATCGAGCCTCACTTTTTCCGGTGTTTCGGCCGAGCGGAAGCGGACGTTGTTCTTGCGGCCGTCGATGAGGTTCTTCATCTCGACCTGCATATAGGCCCCGCCCTTGCCCGGCTGGGTATGCTGGATTTTCACCGCGCGCCACAGCCCGGCTTCATATTCGAGTATATTGCCGGGACGAATCTCGACTGCGTTGATTTTCATGAGCCACCTGATGGGATTTGAAAGAGCCGCGCGGGCCATTAGCCTTTGCGGGGCAAAGGGGCAAGCGGGGGCACATTTCAAGCTGGACTAGAGTGCCTCGTCGCGCCACAGGGTTTCGCATGACTGCCAATCCGCCACTCAAGGCCGCCATTATTCCGGTCACGCCGCTTCAGCAGAATTGCTGCCTGATCTGGTGCACAGAGACGATGCGCGGCGCCTTTACCGATCCCGGCGGCGATCTTGATCGGCTAAAAGCGGCGGCCGTGCAACAGGGCGTGACGGTGGAAAAGATCCTGCTCACCCATGGTCATCTCGATCATTGCGGGCAATCGGGCATGCTCGCGAAGGAATTGGCCATTCCGATCGAGGGCCCGCACGAGGCGGACCGTTTCTGGATTTCGCGGCTCGGCGACGATGGTGGAAAATATGGCATGCATGCCGAAGTGTTTGAACCAGACCGCTGGCTGGAGAATGGCGACACAGTGACGGTCGGCAATCTCGTGCTCGACGTTTATCATTGCCCCGGCCACACGCCCGGCCATGTCGTGTTCCATCACGCACCGTCAAAACTGGCAATTGTCGGCGACGTGCTGTTCCAGGGATCGATCGGGCGCACCGATTTCCCGATGGGCAATCACCAGCAACTGATCGATTCGATCACCGGACGGCTTTGGCCGCTGGGCGGGGAGACGGCTTTCGTTCCCGGGCATGGGCCGATGTCGACCTTTGCCCATGAACGAAAGACCAATGGTTATGTCTCGGATTATGCGCTGGCCTGACTAACCTGCTGGAACCGCTTCGGTGGCGGGGCTGGTGATCTTTCCGTCCGAACTGTGCGCAATATACACGGCATAGCCGGCAAGGCCGGTCATGATGAGCAAAGTGAGCATGATGCCAATCGGTCTGGCTTTGGCCATGCCGTCCATTCCGAACGCATGAGCAATACGGGCAACCATATAAACGGCCATCACGGCCCAGAGCCAGGTTGACGTCCCCGCCGCCAGTTCGATAAGCGCGATAAGGATCAGAACGAAAGGCGTAAATTCAACGAAATTGGCCTGTGCCCGCATCCGGCGGATGACCTTCTCGTTTCCGCCATCACCGATCGAGACTTTTTCCGATGTGCGTACCTGGCCGATGCGAATGCCGAGCCAGAGATTGATAAAGGCCGCAGCAGCAGCAGCAGTGAGTGAAATTGGCAGGATCATGAGTGTGCTTCCCTCTGTTATGCGCGCACTGGTTGCCACGGGAAAGCTGCACTTGCAACGTCTGCGGGAATCGCTATAGGCGCTCGCTCACTGTGACAGTTCGGTCGCGTGCGGACGCGGCCTTGTAGAGGGCCGCTGTTTCTTGCATCGTGACCTACCCTGTTACAAACCGGATCAACACACGAAAAGACAGGTGCCGAAATGGCCGTTCCAAAGCGAAAAACCTCGCCCTCCAAGCGCAACATGCGCCGGAGCCATGATTCCTTGAGAGTCGAAGCGTTCCAAGAATGCTCCAATTGCGGAGAACTCAAGCGGCCGCACAATATGTGTGCTGCTTGCGGCCATTATAATGGCCGTGAAGTCGTCAGCATTTCCGGCTAAGCCGGGCTCAACCAGACAGCCGGGAGATGGACCAGGTGGCAGATGCGCCACGACTAGCCATCGACGCGATGGGGGGCGATGAGGGGCTGGCAGTGATGCTGCGCGGCGTCGCCCTTGCCCGTCGCCGCTGGCCCGGCCTGACCTTCGATCTCGTGGGGGACGAAACAGCGATCACCGCTGCTCTCGAGAATCATCCCAATCTCAAAGCCAATTCGCAAATCATCCACGCACCCGAAGTCATTTCAGGCAGCGATAAACCTGCCCAGGCGATCCGTCGGGCAAAAACCACATCAATGGGCATCGCCATCGATCGGGTGAAGCAAGGCCATGCCGGCGCTGCCGTCTCTGCCGGCAATACGGGTGCCCTGATGTCGATGGCAAAGCTTTCACTGCGGACGATGCCAGGGATCGACCGGCCCGCGCTTGCCGCGCTCCTACCCAGCCTGGGCGAAAATGATTTCGTGATGCTCGACCTTGGCGCCAACACCGAATGCGAAGCGCGCAACCTGGTCGAGTTTGCCGTGATGGGCGCCGCCTATGCACGGATCGCGTTCGGCATCGAACGACCTCGCGTTGCGTTGCTCAACATCGGCACCGAGGATATGAAGGGCACGGACGAGATCCGCGACGCCGCTGCGATCCTGCGTGATTCGGCGCATCTCCATTTGACCTTCAACGGCTTCATGGAAGGCGACAAGATCTCACGCGGTGAAGCCGACGTCGTCGTGTGCGACGGCTTTTCGGGTAATATCGCGCTCAAGACGATGGAAGGAACCGCGCGGTTCGTGACTGACCTGCTGCGCCGCGCCTTTACCAGCTCGATCCGTTCGAAATTCGGATTCCTGATCTCGCGTCCGGCCACCGAGCTGATCCGACATCATCTGGATCCGAACAATCACAATGGCGCAGTGTTCCTCGGGCTCAACGGCGTGGTGGTCAAAAGCCATGGCGGGGCGACCGACAATGGCGTCGCGAATGCGATCGGAGTTGCCGCGAAACTGGTCGCGGAAAATATCACGAGCCGGATCACGGATGACCTCGCCAATGTTAAGGCGGCCGCCGCATGACCCTGCGCGCGCGGATCGTGGGCACAGGCTCTGCGCTTCCGGCCCACCGCGTGTCGAACAATGAGCTCGCTGAGCGCGTCGATACGTCGGATGAATGGATTGTGGCCCGTACGGGCATACGATTTCGCCATCTCGCAAGCGAGGGAGAAACCACGGCGACACTGGCAACCGAGGCCTGCCGCAAGGCACTGCAGGCAGCAGGGATTGATGCGGGCGAAATCGACCTTATCGTGCTTGCCACCGCCACGCCCGACCAGACATTCCCGGCAAGCGCCACCAAGGTCCAGGCCGCGCTTGGCATCAATGACTGCATTGCCTTTGATCTCGCAGCGGTCTGTTCGGGCTTTCTCTATGCGCTTTCAGTTGCTGACAGCATGATCATCAGCGGTGCGGCGCGCACCGCACTGGTCATTGGGTCGGAAACCTTCAGCCGGATCCTCGATTGGGAGGATCGCACAACCTGTGTCCTGTTCGGCGACGGAGCGGGTGCTGTGGTCTTGCGCGGGGAACACGGCGAAGCCGGAATTCTTGCTTCGAGACTCCACGCCGATGGCCGTCATAACGGGCTGCTCTATGTCGACGGTGGGCCTTCAACGACGGGAACCGTCGGCAAGGTGCGGATGAAAGGTTCAGAGGTCTTCCGTCATGCGGTGACCAATCTGGCCTCGGTGATGGGCGAAGTTCTGGCAGGCGCCGGGTTGACGACCGCGGAAATCGATTGGGTTGTGCCACACCAGGCCAATGCCCGCATCCTTGATGCGACGGCGCGAAAACTCGGCCTGCCGCCTGAAAAAGTGATCGTTACCGTCGATCAGCATGCCAACACGTCAGCCGCATCGGTTCCACTGGCGCTTGACCTTGCTGTGCGTGATGGCCGGATCAAGCCAGGAGACCTGGTGGTCCTCGAAGCAATGGGTGGAGGCTTCACCTGGGGGGCAAGCGTCGTACGAATGTAGGTTTACAGGCAATTGACGTTGCTTGCGATAGGGATAAAAGGGTGTTTGAGTTTGCGTAAGGGGGGAATTCAATGGCTGATACAGGCACGTTAACGCGCGCTGATTTATCCGAAGCAGTCCACAATGAAATCGGGCTTTCCCGGGCGGAATGCTCCGACCTTGTGGAAGCAATTCTGGATCATATGGGAGATGCTCTGGCCAATGGGCAGAATGTCAAGATTTCCGGCTTTGGGACGTTCATTTTGCGCGACAAACCCCAGCGGGTCGGTCGTAATCCAAAGACGGGTGTCGAAGTGGAGATAGCACCACGACGGGTTCTGACTTTTCGCGCCAGCCAAAAAATGCGCGAGCAGATCACCAAGACCGGATAGGGGCAAATCATGACAGGCACCACCAAGAGCGCATCGGCCTTTCGTACCATTGGGGAACTGTCTGACGAACTTGGCCTGCCGCAGCATATCCTGCGCTATTGGGAAACCCGATTCCCGCAACTCAGGCCGCTTCAACGCGCCGGCAATCGCCGTTATTATCGCCCCGACGACGTTGCATTGGCCAAACGGATCAATGCGCTGCTCAACCGCGAAGGCTATACCGTCAAGGGCGTGCAGAAACTGCTCGCCGGAAACGGCGGCGGCACAACGCTTTTGGTCGCGGCGCCTTTGGCTGCACCGGCATCATCGGCCCCTGCCATCCTCAACGATTTGCGCGCAATCCGCGACCGCCTCGCCAGGGCGCTCACAGCCGATGACGTGGCAGCGCGGATCTAATAGCCGACTAGAACTTCAGCGCCTTCACCGTCTTCACACCGGGCAGCTTGCACGCTTCCCACAGGACGGGCTCCGGAATGGCTTGGTCCATCGACAGCAGCAGCATGGCTTCGCCCCCGGCCGAACGGCGGCCAAGGTGGAAGGTACCGATGTTGAGGCCGGCCTGACCCAAGAGTGTGCCGACGCGACCGATAAAGCCCGGTGCATCCTCATTGACGATATAGAGCATATAACCATCGAGATCGGCTTCGACCTTGATGCCGAATGCCTCGACCAGCCGCGGTTCGCCATTGCCGAACAGCGTGCCGGCAACCGAACGATCGCCCTGACTCGTTTCGACCGTTACCCGGATCAATGTGTGGTAGTCGCCTTCGCGGTCGTGCCGGACTTCGCGGACATCGAGCCCACGCTCCTTGGCCATGAAAGGCGCATTGACCATGTTGACCGTGTCCGAATAGCGCCGCATCAGCCCGCATAGCACTGCGCCGGTGATCGGCTTGATGTTGAGCTGGGCGGCTGCGCCCTCGACCTCGATCGCGATCTTGGTGAGGTTGTCATGCGCCAGTTGCCCGACAAGGCTGCCGAGTTTTTCGGCAAGTGCCATATAGGGCCTTAGCTTCGGGGCCTCCTCGGCGGAAAGCGACGGCATGTTGAGCGCATTTGTGACGCCGCCATTGACGAGGTAATCGGCCATCTGTTCGGCCACCTGCAGCGCGACATTGACCTGCGCTTCGCTGGTCGATGCGCCCAGATGCGGCGTACAGATGAAGTTGGGCGTACCGAACAGTGGCGACTGCTTGGCCGGTTCTTCCACGAACACATCAAGTGCCGCGCCGCCGATATGGCCGCTGTCGAGCCCTTCCTTGAGCGACACTTCGTCGATCAGGCCACCACGTGCGCAGTTGATGATGCGCACGCCCTTCTTGGCGCGGGCAAGGTTTTCCTTCGACAGGATGTTACGGGTCTGGTCGGTCAACGGCGTGTGCAACGTGATGAAATCCGCTTTGCCGAGCAGCGTATCGAGATCGACTTTCTCGACCCCCATCTCGATCGCACGTTCGGGCGTCAGGAACGGATCGAACGCCACGACCTTCATCTTGAGGCCCAGCGCGCGGCTTGCGACGATCGAGCCGATATTGCCCGCGCCAATCAGGCCAAGCGTTTTGCCGGTGACTTCGACGCCCATGAAGCGGTTCTTCTCCCACTTGCCAGCCTGGGTCGAAAGGTCCGCCTCGGGGAGTTGACGGGCCAGTGCGAACATCAGCGCGATGGCATGTTCGGCGGTCGTGATCGAATTGCCGAACGGCGTGTTCATGACGACCACACCCTTTGAGGACGCGGCGGGAATATCGACATTGTCGACGCCGATGCCGGCACGGCCAATCACTTTCAGATTGGTCGCCGCATCAAGAATGTCTTTCGTCACCTTGGTCGCCGAACGGATCGCGAGGCCATCATATTTGCCAATGATCGCCTTCAGTTCTTCGGGCGTCTGGCCTGTGATTTCATCGACCTCGCAACCGCGTTCGCGGAAGATCTGCGCGGCATTGGGATCCATCTTGTCGGAAATAAGGACTTTGGGCTTTGTCATTGTTTGGTTCCTTCTTGTCCGTCACCCCGGCGAAGGCCGGAGCCCGGACATAGTCAAAGAGTCTTTGTTCTGCGGGCTGGATCCCGGCCTTCGCCGGGAAGACGGCTATGATTTCAGTGACGCCCAGGCCCAATCCAGCCACGGGCCAAGCGCTTCGACATCGGCCGTATCGACCGTGGCACCGCACCAGATGCGCAAGCCCGGCGGGGCATCGCGATATCCGGCGATGTCGTAAGCAGCGCCCTCGGCATCGAGCAATCCGGCGAAGCTCTTGATGAACGCCTCGTCCGCGCCTTCGACCGTCAGGCAAACTGATGTGGTCGAGCGGATCGCCGGATCGGCACAAAGATGGCCGAGCCAGTCGCGTTCCGAAACAATCTTGTCGAGCGCCGCCGCATTGGCGTCCGAACGCGCGATCAGGCCGTGAAGCCCACCGGCCGATTTCGCCCATTCCATCGCAAAGATCGCATCCTCGACGACCAGCATCGACGGTGTGTTAATCGTTTCGCCCTTGAAGATACCTTCGTTCAACTTGCCCTTCGCCATCAGCCGAAACAGCTTCGGAAGCGGCCATGCAGGCGTGTAGCTCTCGAGCCGCTCAACCGCACGGGGCCCAAGGATCAGGATGCCGTGCGCGCCTTCGCCGCCGAGCACTTTCTGCCAGCTAAAGGTCGCGACATCGAGCTTGTCCCACGGCAGGTCATAGGCGAACACCGCGCTGGTCGCGTCGCAGATAGCCAGGCCGTCGCGGTCGGCCGCGATCCAGTTGCCATCGGGGACGCGTGCGCCCGAGGTCGTGCCGTTCCAGGTGAAGACGACATCGTCCGCCCAGTTCACCGTTGAAAGATCGGGGATCGCGCCATAGGGCGCAGCCAGCTTGGTCGCATCGAGCTTCAATTGCTTGATGACATCCGTCACCCAGCCTTCGCCGAAGCTCTCCCATGCCAGCATCGTAACGCCGCGCGCGCCAAGCATCGACCAGAGCGCCATTTCAACGGCGCCGGTATCTGATCCCGGAACAATGCCGATCCGGTGGGTATCGGGCACCTGCAGCACTTCGCGGGTCAGGTCGATCGCGAGTTGAAGCCGTGCCTTGCCGATCTTCGCGCGATGCGAGCGGCCCAGCGATTCCGTTTTGAGTTTGGAAGCGTCCCAGCCCGGCGGCTTTGCGCAGGGCCCCGAGGAAAAATAGGGACGTGCGGGCAGCGTGCCCGGTTTGATAACAGTCATGTATGCTTCTCCTTGCAGAGAGCACGCGCGGCGTTGGGACCGCGTGGCCCGGAGCCGCCCCTAGAGGCCACGCGACGAATGTCAACCCGTCCGTCGCAATACCGGATTGTCGAAATTAGTGGATCGTTAACCAAGGAAGAGGCAGAATCATTGCATGAGACGCGCATGGTATTCACTTGCTCTGCTTGCCCTGGTTGCTGCGTGCGTCGGGCCGCCGCGGGGACACAGGCCATCGGACGGACGACCGGTTTCTGTCATTCCGCAAGGTCAGGATCTCAAACAGTGTCTGGTCGATCTCACTCACCTCAAGGCGCGCTATTCCCTGCTTCCAGATCAAAATTACGGCGCCGGATGTTCGACCATATCGTCGGTAAGCCTTACCAGCGTCGGCATACCGATAACCAATATCACGGCGATCCAGTGCGCGCTCGCCCGGACACTGACCGTGTGGACTCGCGAGGCAGTGCAACCCTCGGCTCGGCAGGTCTTCGGTAGTCCTGTCGTGCGCTTGGAAAGTTTCGGAAGCTATAGCTGTCGCAATATCAAGGGCCGCCCGCAAATGGCCGGCACGCGTTCGGAGCATGCAACCGCCAATGCTGTTGATATTTCCGGCTTCATCCTGGCCGATGGCCGCCGCATCACGGTCGAAAGCGGCTGGGATGGCCCCGAGGATGAACGCCGCTTTCTGCGATCTATCCGCGAGTCAGCCTGCAAACGGTTCCAGACGGTATTGAGCCCCGACTTCAACGCCGCGCACCAAGATCATCTGCATTTCGATCTGGGACGCGGACCATTTTGCCGCTAGGACCCATCCAATGACCGAAAGACATGTTCCTGCGCGGATTTTTGCGCGCGCCGCCCAAGATGCCGAAGCTGCCAAAAAGGCCGTATCCACTCCACAAACCGAAGCTGCCTCCTATCGCCTGGCCTATCAGGATGAAGAATTCCTCTTGCGAGAGGATCTGCGCCCGGTTCGCTTCCAGCTCGAATTGCTCAAGACCGAATTGCTGCTGGACGAAGCCAAGATCGGATCGACCATTGTATTTTATGGATCCGCCCGCATTCCCGAGCCCGGGACACGTGCTGATGCTGCGACTCCGGAAATTGCAAAGCGGCTTGAAGCCAAGTCACGCTATTATGAAATATCGCGCCAGCTTGCGGCGCTGGCCAGTCAGACGGCACCCGACGAAGATGGAATGCGCCAGTTCGTTGTGTGTTCAGGCGGTGGTCCGTCGATCATGGAAGCCGCCAATCGTGGTGCGGCCGATGTCGGGGCGGAGTCGATCGGCCTCAACATCGTCCTCCCGCATGAACAGGCGCCCAACAGCTATGTGACGCCGGGCCTCAGCTTCCAGTTTCACTATTTCGCTCTCAGGAAGATGCATTTCCTGTTGCGCGCGCGGGCCGTCGCGGTGTTCCCGGGCGGCTTTGGAACGCTTGACGAGATGTTTGAGCTTCTGACCCTGATGCAAACCGGCAAGACGCGGCGGATGCCTGTGCTGCTTTATGGCAAGAATTTCTGGAGCCGCATCGTCAATTTCCAGGCGCTGGTCGAAGAAGGTGTAATTTCACCCCACGATCTTGACCTGCTGTCCTTCGTCGAAACCGCGCAGGAAGGCTGGGAGGCCATCAAGCTCTTTTACAGCAGGGCCTGAGGCAGCTTTCTACTTGGCTGGTTGTTCTGCAGGCGGCTTTGCGTCTGCAGCAGGAGCAGCAGTCGCAACATCAGCCGCCCGAGGTGGCGGCACAGGAAGGTTCGATCCCTGCTCGTTGATGTAACGGATCACATTTGCACGATCTTCGGGGTTGGATAGTCCGGCAAAGCTCATTTTCGTACCATTGACGTATTTCTTGGGAGACGTCAGCCATGTGTTCATCGCCTCCCAATCCCACACGCCGGGCATCGCCAGCATTCCGGGCGAATAGCCAAATCCGGCCATGTGGGCATGCTTCTTGCCCATTACGCCATAAAGGTTCGGCCCGATGCCATTCGCGCCACCCGATGTGATCGTGTGGCATGACGCGCACTTCTTGAAGATTTCCGCACCCTTGGCAGGATCACCGGCCGAAAAATCAATCGGTTTGACAGCTTCACCACCGCCCGCGCCGCCTTCCGGCGCCGCATCGGCAACTTCAAAGCCGCCCTGTCAAATCCCACCGGCTCGTGATTCCGTCCGAATGCAAAATAATGTAACCGTATC
>JANLQV010000022.1:0-1777 GCA_031368025.1 Sphingomonadales bacterium
GCCGACCTGGCAAACCGTCATGCCCGGCGACATATTCAGGGTGTTTGAACGTGGCGGGCGGAACGTCAGCACACAATTTGCCGAAGTTGGCCTTCCCAATCCGCTCGGCAATATCCAGCGACTGGAAGAACCGGGACGGCCTGATCTCAAACAATCGAACCGTGGTCCCGGCACGGGTCTGCGCGTTGCGATACCGGTTCTCAACATCCACAAGACCCGTCTCAACGATCCGTTCATGTGGTTTCAGGGCACCAATGATCAGCCTGGCGATTATCGCCAGTCAGGATGTGCGGGTTGTCATGTGATCTATGCGAATGATCGCGAACCACGGCACAGCCTGACATGGGCAAAATATGGCCGTGACGGGCAATCCGCGACAGTCGACCCCACGATTGCGGCAAAGATGGAGCCCGAACAAGGTGCGCCATCGGCGCATGGCGGAGAGCATTACAGCGAAGCCAAGGGCGCCGGGCATGACGGCGCCATGATCAAGGAAAAGGGCCACCCGGTCGAACACGCCTTCACGCGCGCCATCCCCACGGCACAATGCATGAATTGCCACATGCACCAGCCCAACATTTTCCTGAACAGCTTCCTTGGCTACACGATGTGGGATTATGAGTCCGATGCGCCGCATATGTGGCCGAAGGAACAAAAATATCCGACGGCCGCTGAGGTCCGCGCGATCAATGACCGTAATCCGGAAGCCGCAGCCGCGCGGGGCAAATGGGCCGATCTCGAATTCCTGCGCAACGTCTATGATATCAATCCCGAACTGAAGGATACCCAGTTTGCCGATTATCATGGCCATGGCTGGAATTTCCGGGCGATCCTGAAGCGTGACCGCGAGGGCAATCTGCTCGATGCAGACGGAAAGATCGTCGATCCGAACGATCCAGAAAAGTGGCGCAAGAAGGGCGAAGCCAAGTTCGTTGAGCCCGGTACAAATCCCGGCAAAACCGTCCACATGATGGATATCCATGCCGAAAAGGGCCTGCAATGCGCCGATTGCCATTTCGGGCAGGACAGTCATGGCAATGGCCTGATCTATGGCGAGGTTGCCAACGCTGTGGAGATCGGCTGCAAGGATTGTCACGGCACGGTCGACCAATACCCGACACTGCTAACGTCTGGCCCGGCGGCACCTCCGCAAGGCAATAATCTCTCGCTGCTGCGCAACTCCGATGGCAAGCGCCGCTTCGAATGGTTTTTTGACGGAGACGGAAACCGCGTCCTGATCCAGCGCTCAATCGTCGACCCCAAAATCGAATGGCGCGTGAGCCTGGTCAAGGACTCGGTCGACAAGACCAGTTCGCACTTCAATCCAAAGGCCGCCCGCGCCAAGCTGATGGGACGATTGAACGATCAGGGCAGTTATGGCTGGGGTCCGGGGATCGCGAAGGAGAACCGGGCGCATGGCGATGACAATATGGCGTGCTTCACCTGCCATTTGTCATGGACGACCTCATGCGGCGGTTGCCATTTGCCGATCGAGGCGAACTGGAAAACCAAGGGTCATAAATATGAAGGCGAGGAAACCCGCAATTTTGCGACGTATAACCCGCAGGTCGCGCGCGACGATATGTTCCAGCTCGGCCGTCACCAGACAACCAAGGGCAATATCATCGCGCCGGTGCGCTCTACGTCGGCGCTCATCCTCTCATCGACCAATATGAACCGCGAACGGATTTATATCCAGCAACCGCCCATCTCTTCGGCAGGCTTTTCGAGCCAGGCCTTTGCCCCGCATTTCCCGCATACGGTGCGCACCACCGAG
>JANLQV010000121.1:0-7475 GCA_031368025.1 Sphingomonadales bacterium
GAGATTGACCGCCATCAGCGCATCGAACTCATCGGTGGTATGGTCGAGAAAGGGCGATTCAATGCTCATTCCTGCATTGGCGATCACGCTATCTACTGGTCCGAAAGCGGATTCCGCGGCGTCGAATGCCGCTATGGTCGAGGCCTGATCGGCCACATCCATCTGGACGGCGATTGCCTCGCCACCCTGGTCTTTGATATCGACAACGATTGCATCCAGCCGGTCGGTCCGTCGCGCGCCGAGCACGACTTTCGCCCCAGCGGCGGCCGCTACAACGGCAAAATGTGCGCCTATGCCCGACGATGCACCCGTTACCAACACCGTGCGGCCTTTTAGACTGATGTCCATTCCTAATCCTTTTTCGGCAACTCGCCGCTGATAAATTTATCCAGCGTCCGGTGAAAATGGCGCACCCGGCTATCTTGATAGGCCCCCAATTCCATCACGCCATTGGCCGATGCTTTAAGCCCCTCCTGCACAAAAGGCAGATTTGACATATCTTGATCAAATACATCAGCAAGGCCCTGACCCAGCAAATGCGCCGCCGAAGAAAATGGTTGATCATCGGGGATCAAGTGCATTTCGACGGATCTGGGCGTCTCCTGCCCCAATGGCGTGCGCATCAAGATGCGCACCTCCATCAAGCAATGATCGACACCGTTCCAAGGCCTCCAGCGATAGACGATCTGAGGCATATACCCGCCCCAGGGCGAAAAATTGGGGAAGACATTATAGGTAAAATTGTCGAGAACTTCCGCATCGGAAACGCCTGAATAATCGCGCCCGTCCATCTCGGAAAAATTCGTGCGATTGGCCTCGGCCAGAATCTTGCGCGCGTAAAACGGATCATCCTCGGCCAGTCCGATATCGTTGGTTCCGGCCTTGAAACGGCGGGCAGATTCTGAATTGTCATCGCTTCCGCCAGCAAATTCATTCATCTTTTCCAAAATATAGTTTTGGTCCTTGCCCTTTACATGCGGAGACAGCACGCCCGAAGGGGTGATCGCCCGGTTGACGAAATCGCCAAACAAATCGTAGCGCGTATTTGCATCACCCAGGAAGGGTAGCAGTTGCGGGTGGGTCGTGACGCTGTGCCAGGCCTCAAGAAATGCCTCGGAGACAACCTTCCAATTTGCGGGGATGACGCGACCGACCCAGATGGCGGTGTAGCATTCGTCGAGTTTCCAGTCCTTATATGGTTCGACTGCCGGCCCCGCCCATTCTTCGAAATCGGGAATGTCATTATTTTCCGTCACCATGACGAACCCCTGCCAGCGATTTACGCGCAGCTCCGGCAGTGACATATCCTTGTCTTCGAGATGCTTGAAATCCCATGCGCAGGGAATTTCCTTCAAACTCCCATCATTGTTCCAGGTAAAACCGTGAAACGGACAGCGCAGGTTGATCGCACGCCCAGACTTGTCACGCAGTTTGCGGCCACGATGCAGGCAGACATTATGGAAGGCCCGGATCGCGCCGCCCTTTTGCCGGACGAGAAGATAACTGCGATTGTTGATTTCATAGACGACCGTATCGCCTGGATCGGGCATTTCCTCTTCACGCGCAGCAAATTGCCACACATTCGGCCACATCAGCGCATCCTCGCGCGCCTTGAATTCGGGCGAGATGTAACGGTCGACGGTAATTGGATCATTGCCCAAGTCCTGAGTCGATTCCATCATCAGATAATCTGGCACGCGTCGCGTATCCGCGTTCAGCATATCCGTGTAGGTGGTGCCCGGGCAACGGGCGCTCTCGATTTTCGAGTCGATATCGGCCATCATGATCTCCCTAAAGTGGCATGCCGATGGCGTTGGCAATATTCCGGTGGACGCCGTGAAGGGCGGGCTCATTCGCCCCAAGCACGACATGGTAATCATCGGGCGCTGTCATCAGGTTGGCATAGCCGTGAGAAGCGACACGGTAATCCTCGGTCTGAACCACCGTTGCAGTTGCGTCATAGGCCATCTCGCACATCGCCCTGTGTTCCTCCGATTCAATGCCGAAAGGCGCATAGACGGCGAACTGACACCGCGTCTTGCCGACACCGTCCGGGAAAAGGCGAAAAACCTGCGTAAAGTAGCTGCCGACGCCCACCGCACCGAAGAAAACAATGGTATTAGGATAGAGGTAATGCACCGCCCCATAGGAGTTGACCGGCCACTCGCTCTCAGGCTTGCCAACCAGACCCGCGTAGCTCTTGTCAGGAAAGCCGACGCGATGGTGGCGACCCAAGGGCTCGTAGCGGCAGATGCCTGAATAGTGCGTGGCGCCTATGGTCGAGGCGTGGAGCATGCCGAAATGATAGCCCTCGCCATAAGTGTCGAGCGCAAACTTCCAATTGGAATCAGCGGTCAGAATGCCCTTTTTCACTGGAACGGCGCGATCCATCTCGATGGCCGCGAGCACATCGCCGAGCAGTCCAAGATGCGCGTCGGGATCGATCGGCGCACCGCCGCCGGGGCGGACAAAGACGATGCCGATATGTTCAGCGCAGGGTAGCTCGATCAGATTTCGCGCGCCGATTTCGCATCCTACAAAGGCGGATTTGTCGGGCTGGCCGACGAGCTTTCCCGCAGGGTCAAACGTCCAGGCATGAAAGGGGCATGTCAATCGGGCTCGGTGATCGGAAAAGGGCTCATTCTCTTCCACCAGCTTCGCGCCGCGATGCGTGCACATGTTGAGGAAGGCGCGCGCCCTTCCCTCTTTGTCACGGGTAACAAGGATTGAAGGGCCGGCAGCGTCAAACACGATCAGATCACCGGGGTTAGGTATGTCCCCCGACAACCCCGCAACAATCGGTTCACCAAGGAACAGCGTTTGTCGTTCCGCCTCAAAGCGCGCCGGGTCCATATAAACGCCCTTGTGGAGCGGAAGCGGTGCATCCGCCATGTCGGAACGCATATCGGCCACAAGATCAACCATCTGCCGCTGGCCTTCACGCGCCATTTCAGCCCGCCGCGCGGCATGGCTGCTTATGATTTGGGGATCACGATCGCTCATTGCCTGACAAAACTCTCAGTTTCTCCGTGAGTCGCATCATGACATAAAGGCGATAGCGCACAAGCTGTCGCATTCGATAGGGAGCCTCGAAGGGGCGATCCATGTGGGAAGGATAACATATGAGTATCAAGGACATCGGGCCCGTCATGCAAATCGCCTTTGTGCCCACCGATTTCGATGCGGCGCTGAAATACTGGACCCGGACAATGGGCGTGGGCCCGTTCTTCCTGATTGAAGATATCGTGCTAGAGGACATGCTCTATCTGGGCCAGCCCAGTAACTGCAAATTCTCACTCGCACTTGCATATTGGGGCGATATCCAGATCGAGCTGATCCGTCCGGAAAACGATGCTCCGGGTATCTATCGGGGCAAATATGGGGTGAATGGCGATGTGTTGCACCACACATGCATATTGACCGATGACATCACAAAGGCGCGCAAAACTGCCGAAGCAGCGGGCGCAAAGGTTCTGGTCGAGGGCCGCGTCGGCGCTGATGGCGGCGTGATTTATGTCGATACCGGCAATGGCCCGGGAAGTATCGTCGAAGTTTTGCAGCCGGCCACTGGCACCGAAGGGATGTTCGCGATGATCAAGAATGCCTCGGTCGATTGGGATGGAGAAAATCCGGTTCGCAAGCTTGGCTAGATCGCCTGGGCACGGAGCCCTTGTTGATCAGCGCAACCCGACTTTGTTTTTTTACTTTCTATCAATAGGATGATACTCACACGAGTGGAGCAGGCACAATAGCCTGCCTGTGATGAGGCGTGGGATGTTGAGGCAAACTGACACTTTCGAAAAAGTGACGATTCGAACGATCGATGACATCCGGCCTGCGGCGATCGCCATGCGGGATGCCGCCGCGCAATTCGAACTGAGCGTTGCGGCCAGCCCCGATATCGCTTCGAAAGAGCAGATGATCGATGCCAAGGGATCCATCATCAATGCCGATATTTTCGGGTGGACCGCCGATGGAGAGCGCTGGTGGGAGAATGGCCGCCTCGCACTGTCATCGCCTTTGCCGCGAGCATGTCGCTACGAAAGCGAGCCCTTTTGGTGCAACGCGCAGGGTGCTCATACGCTTTGGCGCAACAAGTATCTCGAGGAACTGAGCTTTGCCGATTATCATCAGTTTGCCTTCAGCAAATCCACGATCCTTGTTCCGGTGCATCTGTCGTTCGGACAGATAGCCGCAGCCACATTTTCGCCGCTTGATCGCACGCGGGAAGACCTGTCTGAAATTTTCGCCGCACAAGGCGATTTTCTGGGCACAATGACGCGTCGCTTTCTGTCCGGCTATGTCAATGTGATGCGCACGCAGCAATGGATTCCCAGCGACTGTCGACTGTCGAAGCGCGAAGTCGAATGCCTGCGATGGGCCGCCATTGGCAAGACGGACAAGGAAATCAGCCTGATTATCGCACTCAGCCATGCTACGGTGCGTTATCATGTCCAGCGCGCGGGCGAAAAGTTGAACGCCGTCAATCGAAGCCAGGCCGTCTTCAAGGCGGGCCAACTCGGCTATCTTGGAGCGGCCGCCTAAAGCGGCTTCCCCCCCCTTAGCATTCAGGCTCAGCATCTTGTTGTTCTCACGGCAGTCCTAGCTTACTATGTGACATTGCTTCCGTGAATGGAGCTATGTTGATTGCGTCTGGGCACATCCTCAACAGTGGGAACAAGCGACGGTAATGACGGTTGACGCTTCTATTCCTGCCGACACGGAGCGCCAAACCCGGATATTCCTGAGCTATACGCGCCCGGATAAGGCGCGCGCCGAACAAATCATCAAAGCGCTCGAACAGGGCGGCTGCATCGTCTGGTGGGATGGCTTGCTCGATGGCGGCGTGGCTTTTGCGTCCACGACAGAAGACCAGCTTGAAAGCGCGGACGCCGTCGTGGTGCTTTGGTCAGAAGCATCGATTGCCTCGCACTGGGTTCGCGATGAGGCCACCCGTGGGCGCGAACGTGGCCGCCTCGTGCCGGTTTCACTTGATGGCGTCATGGCGCCGCTCGGCTTCAGGCAGTTCCAGTTGCTCGACCTTAAAAAGTGGCGTGGTTCGCCAACCGCGCCGGAGATGATGAACCTTCTCCGTGCGGTTATGATCGTGGCCGGGCAGGAGGATGCGCCGGCGCGCGCGCCACAACTATCGACCATCACAACAAGTCGCCGCCGCATCATGATGGCGGGGGGCGGGCTGGTCCTGGCGACGCTTGGCGGTGGTTTGGCGGCATGGAAATTCGATCTGTTTGGCAGTTCCGCAGAGTCCAATAGCGTCGCCGTGTTGCCATTCAAGAATTTGAGCGGCGATATCACTCAAAGCTATTTCTCGGATGGCCTGTCTGAAGAGGTGCGGTCGGCACTCGCACGAATCAGCGTCCTGAAAGTCGCAGCACCGACATCATCCGGGAAATTTCGCGACCATGTTGAAGATGCAAAGACAGTGGCCCGGAAACTGGGTGTGGCTTTCCTGCTGGAAGGCAGCGTGCGCCGGTCAGGCGATGTGGTGCGCATTGCCGCCGAGTTGATCGACGGAAAAACCGGTTTCAGTCGATGGGCCGACAGCTTCGATCGCGGGATGAAAGATATCTTCGCCGTGCAGAGCGAAATCGCGAATACCGTCGCAAATGCGCTTGTGGCCGAAGTCGCACAGGATGGAGGAAAGCCCTCAAACAATGATAGCGGGAGCGCCGGCGGAACAACGAATATAGCGGCATTTGATGCTTATTTGAGGGGCCGAGCTTTCTATAGCCTTCATGCCGATGAGAAATCCTATCGGGCCTCTTTGGCAGAATTTGACGCGGCCATTGCAGCAGATCCGAACTATGCAGCCGCATATTCGGCACGTGCGCGATCACTGACATCGATCGCCAACCAGTTTGCAACCGCTGACAAGTTCACCACATTGTACGGAGCGGCGGTTGAATCGGCACGTCGCGCCGTGGCTCTTGCGCCGCGTTTTGCCGATGCACAGTCAACCCTTGGCGTGGTCCTGTTTCAAGGACTGATGGATTTCCGGGGCGCCCGCAAACCGTTTGACCTGTCGCGCATGCTCGGCCCGGGAGACGCAAATGTTTTGTCGCGATTTGCAAATTATTGCGCCACCACCGGGCGCTTCGGAGAAGCAAGCGAAGCGATCACCCGAGCCCTTCAGCTTGACCCGCTCAATCCGGCCATTCACAGCAATGCGGGATTGATCCAATATGCGGCACGTCGCTATGCCGATGCGATTCCGCTCTTCCGTCAAGCTTTGGCGCAGAATCCGAAATTGTCCTTTGCACACGCCTCAATTGGCAACTCGCTTTTCAACCTCGGCAGATATCGTGAAGCGCGAGCGGAGTATCTGGAGGAGCCGCTTGATGTCTTGCGTCTTCCTGCACTCGCCATCGTGGAACGGAAATTGGGAAATGAGGCCGCCGCCAGCGAAGCGATGCAAAAACTCCTGACGACCCTGGGAGACGGAGGAACTTACCAGCAGGCCCAAGTCCTGAGTCAGTGGGGCCAAACCAGCGAGGCGCTGGACAAGCTCGAACATGCGCGCAAGATTGGCGATATCGGATTGACCAACGCACGCAACGATCCAATGCTTGATCCGCTGCGCAAGGAGCCAAGATTAAACCAATTGCTAAAACAACTCGGCTTCGATTAGGATATGGGCGCTAACAACTCAGGGGACTTTGAAATGCGCAATTTCCGGACTGCAACCATCCTACTTGCAACACCATTGTTGCTGATGGCGTGCAACAAGCCTGCGGCGCCCGCGGCCGACGCAACTGAAAATACCGCGATGACTGAAGCGACGGATAATGCCATGGGAACGGGCAACGCGATGGATACCAGCATGGCCGCCGATGTGAACAACAGTGGCGTTCCAGCATTGTCGAGCAGTGGTCCGGGGATCATTACGAAATCGTCCAATCTGGAAGAGGCGCCTGCTGCGGCACCAGCTCCGACTTCGGCACCCACCAAGTAAATTACCGAAAACGTCAATCGAGCACCCTAACGGAGAACAGGCATCCCTTCTCTTCGTTAGGGCCTCTTTGGTCTACTTTTTGAAAACCCGACCTTGGCGATCAGCGCGAATTTTCGGCAATCGTCTTTTTGATCCACGGAAGAAAGCTCTGGACCTGGGTGTAGACACCGGGCGCACCGTTGGCATTGCAATCACTGTCAGCACCGATGCCCCAGCTGACGATACCGACAATCTTGGGTATTCTCCCATTTGTCATCAGCAGCGGACTGCCGCTGTCTCCCCTGCACATCCTTACTCCATCGGCTTTTGCGCAAATGACGGTAGGAGAAACCCCCAATCCATCCTGTTTTGGACAATTGGCCTGATTGATCGTCTGGAGATAGATGGCATAGTTGAACGATGTCGCGTCGACCCTGTCGCGACTGCCCCGCTTGCCCCAGCCGGTGGACGTGACCGCCGAGCCAGGTGGCAGCATGGGTGCAGCGAGCGGCAAATCAATTTT
>JANLQV010000102.1:0-6276 GCA_031368025.1 Sphingomonadales bacterium
CCAGCCCCGCCTCGGGAATGCCAAATTGCGCCATGACGGCCGAAATCACCACCAGGCTGGCGCGCGGAACGGCAGCCATGCCCTTTGAGGTGATCATCAGGGTCAGCAGCATGGCGATCTGCTGACCAAAGCTCAGTTCGATGCCGTAAACCTGCGCGATGAACAGCGTCGCGAAGGTCATGTACATCATCGAGCCGTCGAGATTGAACGAATAGCCCAGCGGCAGGACGAAGCTCGCAATCTTGGGCGGCACCCCGAACCGGTCGAGCGCCTCCAACGTGCGCGGATACGCGGCTTCGGACGATGCGGTGGAAAAGGCCAGCAGGATCGGCTCGCGGATATAGCGGATCAGCGTCCCGGCCCGCCTGCCGATGACGGCAAAAGCCGCCAGCCCGAGCAGCAGCCAGAGCAGAAGAAGCCCGAAATAGAAACTGCCGATGAACCATGCAAAGGTGATGAGGACACCCAGCCCGTTGATCGCAATCACTTTTGTCATCGCGGCAAATACGGCGAAGGGCGAAACCCG
Source organism: Sphingomonadales bacterium (assembly GCA_031368025.1). GTDB lineage: Bacteria > Pseudomonadota > Alphaproteobacteria > Sphingomonadales > Sphingomonadaceae > Aquisediminimonas. The sequence goes on from JANLQV010000102.1 coordinate 527, forward strand.
CATCACATAATCGGTCACCTGCAACATCACATGGACCAGCGCATCGATCCCCTTGGTGATCGGTGCCGCCTTTTCCCCGATCGCCGTCATCGCGACCCCGAAGAAGAGCGCGAAGATCACGATCTGGAGGATCGTGTTGTTCGCCATCCCTTCCATGATCGATTTGGGAAACATCTCCGCAATAATCGTAAAAATATCGCCGGCTGGCTTGGCGATCCCCGAAATCGCGTCGCTCGGCGGCAGGGTCAGCCCCGCCCCGACGCCGGGTTGCAGGACGTTGACGAGGAACATGCCAAGCGTCAGCGACACAAGCGTTGCCCCAAGGAACCAGCCGATCGTCTTCAGCCCCACCCGCCCGAGAGCGGCAGTGTCGCCCATATGAACAATGCCCGAAACCAGTGTCGCAAAGACCAGGGGCGCGATGATCATCTTGATCAGCCGCAGGAAAATCGCCGTGACGAGGCCGAGCCATTTGCCAATTTCTTCGAGCAATGCAGGATCGGCGATCACCGCGTTGAGGATCGCGCCCACGATAATCCCGAGGATAAGGCCGATCATGATGTATAGTGTCAGCCGCTTGGCCATGCTTCCCCCGGGGACTGGTTTTGCCGCAATGGACGCGATCAGCGCCTATCCGTCAAGCCGTTCGAGAATCTCCGCCGCAAAGCTGCTTAAAGTATCGTCGCGCGCGCCCATGATCAGAATGCGGTCGCCGGGCCGCGCTTCTGCGAGAAGCCGCACGCCGATGGCGGCGCGTTCGGGAAGGTGTTCGGCACGAGACCCGATCGCGGCGGCCAGCGCGTCGCTGCCGTGGCTCCGGTCCACCGTCCCGCCATAATAGGCCGGATCGGGCAGGAACAGCCGGTCATCAGCACCCAGTTTCGTCCGGAAAATTTCCGCCAGTTCGCGGCCCATCAGCCGGAGCGGGCCATAGCCATGCGGCTGGAACATCACGAGCAAACGCCCCGGAAAGGCGTGGAGCGTATCGAGCGTCGCGCCGATCTTGTCTGGATTATGGCCAAAATCGTCGATCACGGTGACGCCGTGGCGCGTGCCGATCACGTCGAGCCGCCGCTTGAGCCCGGCAAAGCTGGCCAATGCCGCCGCACCCTGTTCCAGCGGCACACCCAACGCTTCGGCGGCAGCGAGCGCCGCCAGCGCATTCGCGGCATTGTGCCGGCCCGGCACGGCTAGCGAGACTGGCACGCCATTGGCCTTGAAGTCGATGCCGTCGGGCCGTTCGATCACATCGCTGCCGCGCAACACCGCTTCAGGGCCAAAGCCAAAGGTCCGCGCATTGACCGGCGCCAGCGCGAATGCTTCTGCATTGTCAGCATTGACCACGGCGACGCGTGCCCGGCCGACAAAATCCCCGAACAGGCGCCGCAATTCCTCAAGCGACTTGTGGTCGAGCGCGACATTGTTGAGGATGGCGATATCGGGTGTGTAGAGCTGGATCGAACCGTCGCTTTCATCGACTTCGCTCACAAAGGTCCCACCCGCGCCGACCCGCGCACTCGCAAAGGGCGCGTCGGGGCGGACGTAATTCTTCATGACCGCTCCGTTCATGATCGTCGGATCGCGCCCAGCCGTGTCGAGGATCCAGCCGATCATGCCCGTCACAGTGGATTTGCCGCTGGTCCCGCCGACCGCGATCCGTTCGGCGCTGGCGTTGAAGAGTTCGGCCAGCAGGTCCGCCCGGCTCATCCGCACAAGCCCCAGCTGTGTGGCTGCGATCACGTCGGGGACGGTTTCTTCGACCGCTGCGGATGCGACGAAGATCTGCCCCTCGGCCACGCCGGAGCCATCCTGCGGGAAAAGCGACACGCCGAGCTTTTCAAGCGCAGTAAATTTCTCGGCGATCCGCCCCTGGTCGAGCGAACGATCCGAGCCCGAAACCTTGGCCCCGCGAGCGGCCACAATCATCGCCAGCGGCATCATGCCGGACCCGCCGACACCGCAAAAGAAATAGGAAGGTGGAACCATATGACCGGGCTTCTGGCGCGTCAGGCTGCCAAGGGCAAGCGCAACCGCGCGAGGACGCCGCCCATATCCTCGCTGTCCTCAAGCATGATCGTCCCGCCATAGATTTCCGCGACGTCGCGGACGATGGCGAGGCCCAGGCCAGTGCCCGGCTTGGACGAATCGAGCCGGACGCCGCGATTGAACAATTTGTCACGGTCTTCCGGCGAAATCCCGGCGCCATCATCTTCCACCGCGATGTCCGCCATCTTGCCATCGGAAGCGATCGTCACGAAAACGCTGCCGCCGCCATATTTCGCGGCGTTCTCGATCAAATTGCCGAGCATTTCATCGAGATCCTGGCGCTCGACATGAACGCTCAGGTCTTTTGCCCCGTCCATGTCGAACCGGACGTGCGAATAGAGGCGGCTCACTGCGCGTTCGACCGATTCGAGGCTGGGCCAGACTTCCGCCCGGCTGTGGACGTTGCCGCGCCGCCCGACGGCGCGCGCGCGGGCAAGATGGTGATCGACCTGGCGCCTCATCGTCGTGGCCTCGCGGATCACGGTGTCGCTCAGGTCGCTGGACTGGGCCGTTGCGGCATTCATGATCACGGTCAGCGGCGTTTTCAGCGCATGGGCAAGGTTCCCGGCATGGCGGCGCGCCTCTTCGGCCTGGGTCTCGTTATGGGCAAGCAGCCCGTTGAGTTCCTCAATCAGCGGCGCGACTTCATCGGGCAGCTCTCGCTCCTCAATGCGGCTGGAGCGGCCGCCCCGCATGTCGGCAATCGCCTGACGCAGCGAGCGGAGCGGCCAGAGCCCGTAAAGGGTTTGGAGACCAGCCATCACGACCAACCCGAGCGCAAGCAGCGCAAAGCTGCGGATCAGCGTTTTCCTGAGCGTGCTGATCTGGGCATCGAGCACTTCGCGGCTCTGCGCCACCTGGAACCGCCAGACGGTCGCAGATCCCGGCAGGACAATATCGCGTTCGGCCACGCGGATCGGATCATCGGCGAATTCCTTGCTGTCATAGACATGGATCGTTTCGTCGGCATGGCCCGTATTGACCTTGAGCGCGCGATCCCACAGCGAGCGGGAGCGAAACGGCGCGAATTTCCGGCCATTGATCTGCCAATAGAAGCCTGAATTGGGTTCAAGGAACCGCTGATCACCCAAGGGACGGTTCAGCCGGACCTCGCCGAAATCGTCAATCTCGGCGGCGGCCACCATCGAGGTCAGCACATATTGCTGGCCATCATCAAAATTGCGGGTGATCGCGTTGGACAGCACCCGGTCGAGCGCAAGCCCGCCGCCGAGCAGAAGCAGGAAAATCCATGCTGCGGCGATGCCGATCATCCGCCGGCTCAGCGAGCCGCTGGCAAGCCTCAGCCGCCAACTTCCGATCTGCCACCCACCACGCAGCCGTGGCAGCCGGTCAGGCGGGTTCTTCGAGACTGTAGCCGAGGCCGCGGATTGTGGTGATGACATCGGCGCCCAGTTTCTTGCGAATGCGAGTGACAAATACCTCGATCGTGTTCGAATCGCGATCGAAATCCTGGTCATAGATATGCTCGATCAACTCGGTCCGCGAAACGACCTTGCCCTTGTGGTGAAGCAAATAGGAGAGCAGCTTGTATTCCTGCGCTGTCATTTTGACAGGCTCTCCCGCCAATGTGACCCGGCCAGAGCGCGTATCGAGGCGGACATCGCCCGCGATCAGTTCGGATGAGGCATTGCCCGAGGCGCGCCTGATGAGCGCCCGCAAACGGGCGATCAATTCCTGCGTCTGGAATGGCTTGGCCATATAGTCGTCAGCCCCGCCGTCGAGTCCCGCCACCTTGTCCGACCAGCTATCCCGCGCAGTGAGGACAAGCACCGGCATCACCTTGCCTTCCTTGCGCCAGCGATCGAGCACGGTCAGCCCATCGATTTCGGGCAATCCCAAGTCGAGGATGATCGCGTCATAATTTTCGGTCGACCCCATATAATGGCCGTCTTCGCCGTCGGTTGCGAGGTCGACGGCGTAGCCCGCACCTTCGAGCGTATTCTTGAGCTGGGTGCCCAGCGTTGGTTCGTCTTCAACGATCAATACGCGCAACTGGCTTCTCCCCCGTGATGATAACAGGCCGGACAATCGATCATTTGCCGCCGGTCCTGCCGATTTCTTTACCGCTACGCCCATCCACATCAACCCAGATCACCGAGCTGCCGCGCATGAATTTCAAACGGTAGCGCAAGTCGTCCTCATCGAATTCCGCCCCGATATACTGGGTATCTTTGCCCATCTTGGGAACCAGCCTGTCTTCGATGACTTGCAAGGGGAGGACGACACCCTGGCGCGTGGCCTGGAAAGCGGCGTCCTGCTCGCCCCGACGCGCCCTCTGCGCCTCGACGGGCGCCCCCAGCATTGCGGACAGCAGTGCAACAGCAACAAAAGATTTGAACATTATCATCAGGTCTTGGCATAGGGGGCGCCCATTGAATAGGCCATGAATGGCTTTTCACCCTCCCACGATCGTCGGAACCCATCATGTCTGCCCCCATTCTTGCTTATGAAGGCCTCGGTCTGGTCCAGGGATCGGGCTGGCTTTTCAGGGATCTCGATATTTTCATCGGCGACCGCGACCGACTGGCGCTGATCGGACGCAACGGGGCGGGCAAGACGACCCTGTTCAAGCTGCTCGCCGACCGGATCGAGGCCGACAAGGGGCGGCGTACGATCGTGCCGGGCACGCGGGTCGTGCTGCTGGAGCAGGAACCGGCGCTGACCGGCTTTGCCACGCTCCGCGATTTCGCGGTGAGTGGAAGCAATGGCAACGGCAGCGACGGCCCGGCCTCCCACGATGTCGAGGCGATTGCCGACCAGATCGGGATCGACCTGTCGCGCGATGCCGGGACGGCGAGCGGCGGCGAACGGCGGCGAGCGGCGATTGCCCGGGCCTTGGCGATGGACCCGGACGTCCTCCTGCTCGACGAACCGACCAACCATCTGGACCTGCGGGCGATCGACTGGCTCGAAGATTGGCTCGGCCGTTACACGGGCGCCTTCATTGCCATTTCGCACGATCGCACGTTCCTGACCCGGCTGACCAAATCGACGTTGTGGCTCGACCGGGGGACGATCCGGCGCGCCGATATTGGCTTTGGCGGGTTCGAACGCTGGATGGAGGCGATCTATGCCGAAGAAGCGCGGGCCGCAGACAAGCTCGATGCGAAGCTGAAGCTCGAACTCCACTGGCTCGAACGCGGCGTCACCGCACGACGCAAGCGCAACCAGGGGCGGCTGGAAAAGCTCAACCAGATGCGGAGCGCGCGCGCCGCGATGATGGGCCCGCCGGGGACGGCCAAGCTCGGCATTGCGAGCGACGACGTCCGCTCGAAATCAGTGATTGTCGCCGAAAATGTCGGCAAATCCTTCGGTGCTGGAGAGGCTTCACGCACGATCATCAAGAATTTCACCCTCCGCATCCAGCGAGGCGACCGGATCGGTATCGTTGGCGCCAACGGGACAGGCAAGACGACTTTGCTCAAACTCCTGACGGCGAAAATCGCGCCCGATACCGGCAAGGTCACGCTTGCAAAAACTCTGAACGGGATCGTCATCGACCAGCAGCGCGCTTTGCTGGTGCCCGACAAGACCGTTCGTGACGTGCTGGCGGGGGGCGGCGACTGGATCGAGGTGCGTGGCATCAAAAAACATATCCAGGGCTATTTGAAGGAGTTCCTGTTCGAGCCCGGCCTGGCCGATGCCCTGGTCGGGACACTGTCGGGGGGCGAACAGTCCCGGCT
>JANLQV010000168.1:0-9363 GCA_031368025.1 Sphingomonadales bacterium
CGAGCAGCTTGGCCACACCGAGCGGCTCGACATCTTCGGCCACGATCAGGATCGCCCGATCAGCACCCATTGCAAGCGCCGTGCGCAGCGTTTCCTGAGCCTTTTCCGGGCCGACAGACACAGCGATCACTTCGGTCGCAACGCCCTTTTCCCGCAGGCGCAGCGCTTCTTCGACCGCGATTTCATCAAACGGATTCATGCTCATCTTGACGTTGGCAAGGTCAACGCCCGAGCCATCGGGCTTCACCCGCGGCTTCACATTATAATCGATCACCCGCTTTACGGGGACGAGGATCTTCATGGGTTTGTCTCCACCATTCACTTAACGTCTACGTCAACTTTGCGCTGCACTGCACAAGTTGTTGCGATTCTGCAAGGACTAAGCCGCCCTTCGAACCTCCGCCACAATCTTCCTGGCCGCATCGCCCAAATCATTGGCCGCAACGATCGGCAGGCCGGAATTCGCGAGGATGTCCTTGCCCTGCTGGACATTGGTGCCTTCGAGGCGGACGACCAATGGCACCGAAAGGTTCACTTCCTTCGCCGCCGCGACAATACCGTCAGCAATGATGTCGCACTTCATGATCCCGCCAAAAATGTTGACGAGGATGCCTTTCACTGCGGGGTCCTTGAGGATGATCTTGAACGCCGCTGTGACCTTTTCCTTGGATGCGCCGCCGCCTACATCAAGGAAATTGGCCGGGAATTCACCGTTCAGCTTGATGATGTCCATCGTCGCCATCGCAAGCCCCGCGCCATTGACCATGCAGCCGATATTGCCGTCGAGTTTGATGTAAGCGAGGTCATATTCGGACGCCTCGACTTCGGCGGGGTCTTCCTCGGTCAGGTCGCGCAATGCGGCGAGATCCTTGTGACGGAACATCGCGTTGGAATCGAAGCTCATCTTGGCATCAAGCACCAGCAGCTTGTTTCCGGCGCAGACCGCGAGCGGATTGATCTCGATTTGCGACGCATCGGTACCGATAAAGGCATTGTAGAGTTGCAAAAGCGTGCTCTGCGCCTGTTTGGCCAGATCGCCGGTCAGGCCGAGCGCGTTGGCGACGGCGCGGCCATGATGCGGCATCAGGCCGGTCGCGGGGTCGATCGTGATCGTGGTGATCTTTTCGGGCGTGTTGTGTGCCACCTCTTCAATGTCCATCCCGCCTTCGGTTGAGGCGACGACGGCAATCCGGCTGGTCACGCGATCGACGAGCAAAGCGAGGTAGAATTCCTTTTCGATGTCCACGCCATCCGTGATGTAAAGCCGGTTGACCTGCTTGCCCTGCGGCCCGGTCTGGATCGTCACCAGCGTGTTACCGAGCATATCGGTTGCCGCTGCGCGCACGTCGTCGAGGGTCTTGGCAAGCCGGACGCCGCCCTTCGCATCGGGGCCGAGTTCCTTGAATTTTCCCTTGCCGCGACCGCCTGCGTGAATCTGCGCTTTTACCACATAGAGCGGTCCGGGCAGCTTCTTTGCGGCCTCAACCGCTTCCGCGATGCTCAGCGCCGCATGGCCCGCAGGCACCGGCACGCCAAACTTTGCGAGCAATTCCTTGGCTTGGTATTCATGAATATTCATGTCTGGCCCGAGTCCCCTGCATTGGATTGCAGCGGCCTAAAGCACAGGCGGGGGCGGTTGGGAAGCCTTTAGCGGCTGATCGCGCAGCTCAAGGCTGCCCGTGTCGTCACGGTCAGGATTTCGGTATCCTCAAGCGAGCGGATATTGTGGAAGAAGCGGTCAACCGTCATGTCACCGATCCGCTCCTTGCCGAAATTCCTCAGCGAGGCGATCCGCCGGAGCTGGATGAGGGACAGCTTGTCCACCATCCGGTCAGCCATGCAGGCAGACTGGTTCGTGCCCAGCCCGGCATTCATCAGCCCGGTGCGCAGCCGCGTTTCGGGCGTTGCGCAAGCGGAAAGGGCCAAAAGAGGCAGGATAAGAGTGAGGATGCGTTTCATGCTTGGCTCCGCTCACGGGCAAAATGGGGAAGGCGACAGATTGGCCTCCGATACTATAAGCCCAAATGCTACCCGAGCAACGCCGTGGGGGCCAACCTGTCTGAACAGGCTTTTGGATGAACGGGGGTGACGCGAAGCTGAATGTCCTGTTATACTGGCGTTCATGTTGACGCTGCTCGGACTTTTGCTTTTTGTCACAACAGTGATTGTGATGGAGGGCGTTGCCTATATTGCACACCGCTGGGTGATGCACGGTTTTGGATGGTTCCTTCATGCAAGCCACCATCGTCCCCGGTTGGGAAAATGGGAAGCCAACGACTTGTACGCCCTGATCTTCGCCCTCCCGTCGATCGGGTTATTCTGGTGGGGGATCGGCTTGGGACACGGCGCGCTCTATGCTTGGGTTGGCGGAGGGATCGCCGCCTATGGCGCCATCTATTTCGGCTTTCATGACGTGATCGTCCACAAGCGGATCGGCACGCGCTACATCCCCCGAAGCGACTATATGAAACGTATCATCCAGGCGCACCGGTTGCATCATGTGGTGGAGACAAAGCACGGGACGTTGAGCTTCGGGTTTCTCTGGGCGCCCAAGCCCGAGGATCTGAAGGCCGAACTCAAGCGGCGCGGGAATGAAGGGGTTCGCGAGCCGGTTGGGACATTCGGGCCTTAGCCTTCCTTCTGGCGAATGTCGGGCAATCAACACGATATCAACATAGTGTAGCCAGCCGGTGGCTGAGCGTTGTGGGGAAAATTGAATGACGCTTGATCCACCGGACTGGTCCATCGTCCGCGCCACCGGGCACCGCATGGTTGACGACATGCTCGATTGGCAACAGAGCGTCCGTGAGCGCGCGCCTTGGCAGCCGGTGCCAACCGACGTGACGAACCGAATCGACGAACCCGTGCCGTATAGCGGCATGCCGCTCGACCAGGTTTATGACGCGTTTGTGCGCGATGTGCTCCCCTATCCGACCGGCAATATCCATCCGCGCTTCTGGGGGTGGGTTATGGGCACGGGTACACCAACCGGGATGCTGGCGGAGATGTTGGCCGCTGGCATGAACCCGCATCTTGCCGGATATGACCAAGCGGCGTCGCTCATCGAGAAAAAAGTGATTTCATGGCTCAAGAGCCTGATGGGGTTTCCCGAGACCGCCAGTGGGCTGCTGGTCAGCGGTGGTACGGCCGCCAATCTGAATGGCCTGTTGGCCGCCCGGGTGGCGAAGGCGGGCTGGGACGTCCGCGAAGAAGGACTTTACGCCGGGCCGCCGCTGGTGGTCTATGGCAGTTCTGAAACCCATAGCTGGGCAGGCCAAGCCTGCGAGACCATGGGATTGGGACGAAAGGGCTTTCGCAAGGTCGCAGTCGATGGCCAATATCGTCTCGACATTGATGCTTGCCGCGCGGCGATCATAGCGGATATCGACGACGGCAAACGCCCCATCGCGATCATCGGCAATGCGGGCACCGTCAACACCGCTGCCGTTGATGATCTGCGCTCGATCCGCGCGCTTGCCGATGAATTCGGCTTGTGGTTCCATGTTGACGGTGCCTTCGGGTCGATGGCGGCTTGGTGCGAAAGTCGTGACCTGGTTGCGGGTCAGGAACTGGCGGATTCGATCGGCTTTGACCTGCACAAATGGGGCTATATGCCCTATGAAGTTGGCGTCGTGCTGACGCGCGATCCCGACGCCCAGCTTGCGGCTTTTCAGTCGCAGGCGGGATCGGCCGCCTATCTGCAATCCTCTCAGAAGGGCATCTCCGTCGACACAACCTATTTTGCCGATCGCGGCCTTCAGCTTTCGCGGGGGTTTCGGGCCCTGAAGGTCTGGATGTCGATGAAGGAGCAAGGGGTGGACCGCATTGGTGCTGCGATCCAGGCCAACATAGAGCAGGCCCATTATTTGGCCCGGCGAGTCGAGGCGACCGCCGTGCTCGAATTGCTCGCCCCGGTATCGATGAACATTGTGTGCTTTCGCTATGCGCCGGGCGGGATGGCCGCTGAACGGCTCAACCTTCTCAATCAGGCGATCCTGACGGCATTGCAGGTGCGCGGCGTCGCAGTTCCTTCGCAGACGATCCTCGACGGTCGATTTGCGATCCGCGTCTGCATCACCAATCACCGGTCAGAGTTATCGGACTTCGATGTGCTTGTGGACGCCGTGGTCGCTATCGGAGCTGAACTCGCTTCCGAGCCGAAATGAGCCTTGCCGGCGAACGCGCGTCCAGGGTCTGGCTGGCAAACCAATCACGCTTGGGTTAGGCTTTGCAGAAGCAATCGTCAGACGAGTAACTTGACCGATGCATATTGAACGACTGCCTCCGCTATTTTCCTCGCTGCGCCCGAGCGATCATCCCTATCTCAATGGGGCGTGGACGCCGCAGCATGAGGAAGTGACGGCGACCGGTCTCGAAGTGATCGAAGGGGCGATCCCTGCCGATATTGACGGCGTCTACCTGCGCAATACCGAAAACCAGTTGCATGAGCCGTTGGGCCGCTACCACCCGTTCGATGGTGACGGGATGATCCACCAGATTGATTTCAAGGATGCCCGCGCATCCTATCGCAACCGTTTCGTGCGGACGCGCTGTTTGGAGGCGGAACAGACTGCGGGCGGGTCGCTCTGGGGCGGGCTGATGGACGGGTCGGGAATATCGCAGCGGCCCGGCTTTGGCGCGCATGGCCGGTTGAAGGACAGTTCGAGCACAGACATCATCGTTCATGCCGGAAAGGCAATTTCCACCTTCTACCAGTGCGGGGAGGGCTATGTGCTCGATCCGGAAACGCTGGCCCAGGAAGGGGTTGCGCCGTGGGTGCCGCTTGACGGAATCTCGGCCCACCCGAAGGTCGACGATCGCACCGGCGAATTGCTGTTCTTCAACTATTCGAAATACCCGCCTTTCATGCACTACGGCGTCGTCGATCGCGCTGGACAGTTGACGCATTACGTTCCGGTCCCGCTGCCCGGCCCGCGTTTGCCGCATGACATGATTTTCAGCGAGCACTGGTCGATCGTGAATGATCTGCCGCTGTTCTGGGATGCAGAACTCCTCAAGCGGGATATTCATGCCGCGCGGATGCACGATGGCCTGCCGTCGCGTTTCGGGTTGATCCCGCGTCACGGCGGGACCGGGGACATTCGCTGGTTTGAGGCCGCGCCGACCTACATCCTCCATTTCCTCAATGCTTATGAAGAGGGCGACGAAGTGGTGATGGACGCCTATTTTCAGGAAGAACCGATGCCTGCGCCGCTGGAGAATGCCGGCCCCTATGGTCATATGATGGCCTATGTCGACGAACACAGCTTCAAGCCCAAGCTGCACCGCTGGCGATTCAACCTCGCCGACGGCTCGACGCGTGAAGAGCGGCTGGATGATCGCATCCTGGAATTCGGAACGATCAACCAGCGGTTTGCGGGTCAGCGCCACCGCTATGTCTATAGCAGCACGGCAAAGCCCGGCTGGTTCCTGTTCACCGGCTTCGTCAAGCATGATCTTGACACCGGCGCATCCTGGCAATTGCCCCTTGAAGAGGGCCGCTATGCCAGCGAAGCGCCCTTCGCGCCGCGCACCGGCGGGATGGATGAAGATGATGGCTATCTGGTCAGTTTCATCACTGACGAGAATCGCGGCACGTCCGAATGCATCTTGATTGATTGCAAGCGGTTCGAAGACGGGCCGGTGTGCCGCATCGCCCTGCCGCACAAGATATCAAGCGGGACCCATGCGCACTGGGCGGACAGGGCGGTGTTGCGCGCGGCGTGAGAATTTGGATTTTGGGTATTGAGCCGTTCCGGTCAATCCCTCGTCTGGATGACGGGCGAGGGCTATGGCAGCTAACCTGCCAAAACGGGCTCACACCAAGCCAAACGGCAGGATGCTCTCATAGGTTTCAAGCGACGCGGCCCCCGCGACCACTACTCCGCGTTTGATCAGGAAGGCGTGCCGGACGATTTCGGCTTGTTGTTCAAGGCCGTAGCGCTCAAGCGGCCATCCCGGCTTCAGTGCATAGTCATAGCGGCAAAAGGGGTGGCGTTTGAGGATCAGGTTTACGCCGCACTGGTGCTGCCAGACATGAGTCATTTCGTGGATGAACAGGCCTTGCCGTTCGAGGGGGCGGTTGCAGAAGTCATCGCAATAGAGCGTCCCTTTGGGGCTGAACCACAGGTTTCCGTCGGGCGCCATCGCCACCTGCCGGTGCTGGAGGGGCCACCATTTGCGGGCGAAGACCTTTACTTTGGCATAGTCGATCGCGTTGCCGAAAACGGATCGGGCCAGTGTTGTTTCAGCGTCGGTCAGCGGGCGACCGTGCATCAGTGCGCCTGGGGTTCTTCGCCGCCGGGAGCGACCACATCCGCCTGCGCTTCGAGCTTCTCACCGCTGGCCATCGCAAAGGTCAGCGTCATCTTGGTGCCCGGGGTGACCTTCGGCGATATGTCGAACAGCATCACATGATTTCCGCCGGTCGAAAAGGCGATTTCGCCCTTGGCGGGAACGGCCAGTCCGCCCTCTATGGGCGCCATTTTCATCATGCCTCCATACATCGACATGCTGTGCATTTCCGCCCTGATCGCCTGTGGAGAGGATATTGTCATCAGCCGATCCTCAACCGGCCCGCCATGCAGAGTGAAATAGGCCGCGCCCGGCCGGTCGGCGACGGCGGGCAGGCGCACCCAGGCATGATCGACGCTTGCTGCCTTGGGCGCGGCTTGCTGGCAGGCGACGAGCAGGACCAGTGGCAGGATCGGTGCAAGGTGCCGCATTATGGAACTCCAGATGATTTGAATCTCTTCCTAATCGCCCCGAAACCTTGCGACAAGCAAATCGACACCTATATCGCACTGCGAACCTATGGCTGGTCGCGCCCCACGGCACGGCTCCAGCTTATGAAACTATTGCGTGAATGAGGGATTGAAATGGCTAAAGTAATCGGGATCGATCTGGGAACCACCAACAGCTGTGTGTCTGTGATGGAAGGTGGCAAGCCCAAGGTGATTGAAAATTCGGAAGGCGCGCGGACGACGCCGTCGATTGTTGCCTTTGCCAAGGATGGTGAGCGCCTGATCGGCCAGCCTGCCAAGCGTCAGGCCGTCACCAATCCGGAAAACACGATCTTCGCTGTAAAGCGCCTGATCGGTCGCCGTTTCGACGATCCGATGACGAAGAAGGATATGGGCCTCGTTCCCTACACGATCGTCAAGGGCAAGACTGGCGATGCGTGGGTCAAGGCGGGTGGCGAAGATTATTCGCCCTCGCAGATTTCGGCCTTCACGCTCCAGAAGATGAAGGAAACCGCCGAGAGCTATCTTGGTGAGACCGTGACGCAAGCCGTCATCACCGTTCCGGCTTACTTCAATGATGCCCAGCGCCAGGCGACCAAGGATGCCGGGCAGATTGCCGGCCTCGAGGTGCTGCGCATCATCAACGAGCCGACGGCGGCGGCACTCGCCTATGGCCTTGAGAAGAATGACGGCAAGCTGATCGCGGTTTATGACCTTGGCGGCGGCACGTTTGATATTTCGGTGCTCGAAATCGGCGATGGCGTGTTCGAAGTAAAATCGACGAATGGCGATACGTTCCTTGGCGGTGAAGATTTCGACGCGACGATTGTCGAATTCCTCGCAGCCGAGTTCAAAAAGTCCGAAGGGATTGACCTGACGCAGGATAAGCTGGCGCTTCAGCGTCTGCGTGAGGCAGCAGAAAAAGCCAAGATCGAACTGTCATCGGCAGCGACGACCGAAGTCAATCTGCCGTTCATCACGGCGGACGCGACGGGGCCCAAGCATCTCGTCAAGGCGATCACGCGTGCCGACCTCGAAAAAATGGTCGAAAGCCTGATCAAGCGCACGCTCGACCCTTGCAAAAAGGCTCTCGCCGATGCGGGCTTGAAAGCGGCGGACATTGCCGAAGTCGTGCTGGTTGGCGGCATGACCCGCATGCCGCGCGTGCGTGAAGTCGTGAAAGAATTTTTCGGCAAGGAGCCGCACACGGGCGTGAACCCTGATGAAGTTGTGGCAATGGGCGCGGCCATTCAGGCGGGTGTGCTTCAGGGCGACGTCAAGGATGTCCTCCTGCTCGACGTGACCCCGCTTTCGCTCGGCATCGAAACGCTGGGCGGCGTGTTCACGCGCATGATTGACCGCAACACGACAATCCCGACCAAGAAGTCGCAAGTCTATTCGACTGCCGATGACAATCAGCAGGCCGTGACGATCCGCGTCTTCCAGGGAGAGCGCGAAATGGCGGCGGACAACAAGATTCTCGGCCAGTTCGATCTTGTTGGCATTCCCCCCGCACCGCGCGGCGTGCCGCAGATCGAAGTCACGTTCGATATCGATGCGAACGGCATTGTGTCGGTCCATGCCAAGGACAAGGGCACCGGCAAGGAACAGCAGATCAAGATCCAGGCCTCTGGCGGCCTCAGCGATGCCGATATCGACCAGATGGTGAAGGACGCGGAACAGTTTGCCGATGATGACAAGAAGCGTCGTGAGGCTGCCGAGGCGAAGAACAACGCCGAAAGCCTGATCCACACGACCGAGCGTCAGCTTGCCGAACACGGCGACAAGGTGGACGAAGCGACCAAGGCCGAGATTGAAGCGGCGCTCACCGAAGCCAAGACGGCCGTCGAAGGCGGCGATGTTGCGGCGATGACTGAAAAGGGTCAGGCGTTGGCGCAGGCCGCGATGAAGCTGGGCCAGGCGATCTATGAGAAGGAGCAGGCCGCTGCCGCTTCGCCCGAGGCGGAAGCGCCGAAGGACGACGACGTGGTCGATGCCGAATTCTCCGAAGTGGACGATAACAAGGGCTGATGCCCGCAGAGGCCCGCCTTGTTCCTCGCAGAGGAAGAGGCGGGGAGGGGGGACGCTGGGTTATGCACAACGGTTGTTCGCTACCCGAATGCGCCCTCGTTTTCGGCGGGGACAGGGGTGATCGATGACGACGCTGGCCGACTTTTACGAATTGCTGGAAGTTCCGCGCGATGCCGACGGCAGTGCGATCAAATCGGCGTACCGGCGGCTGGCGATGCGCTTTCACCCTGACAAGAATTCGGGGTGCAAGGATTCCGAATCGCAGTTCAAGGCAATCAGCCAGGCCTATGACTGCCTGAAGGACCCGCAGAAGCGCGCCGCCTACGATCGCTTTGGCCATGCCGCCTTCAAAAACGGCGGGGGCGGGGGTGGCCGCTCGGGCGGCGACGGGTTTTCCGACATTGGCGATATCTTCGAATCCTTCTTCGGCAACGCCTTTGGCGCCGGCGGCCGCCGGCAGGCGGCGCGCGGCGCGGATCTGCGTTACGACATGGAAATCGGTCTGGATGAGGCGTTCCATGGCAAGCAGACGCAGATCGAGATCGAGGTGTCGCAGGTCTGCGAGCCCTGCGCTGGCTCGGGCGCGACG
>JANLQV010000187.1:0-4098 GCA_031368025.1 Sphingomonadales bacterium
GGCGTGATCTTTCAGGCAGTGCCCGTCCTCAAGGAGCAACAGCCGGGCGATGTCGATATCGTCAAGAAGGATCGGGGCATTGGACGAAAGCTCGTCAGCGCAGACGCCCAGCATCAGACGGTCGATGCAGATTTCATAGGCTTCGGTATCACCGCAGTCGATCGGCAGGGCAAGCAGGACGCAGTCGATCGTCCCGCGTTGAAGCGCCTCGCAGGCGGTTGCCGTCAACATCTCGCGCACAAACAGTCGCAAATGGGGCCATGCGGTGCTGATCGCTGGAAGGATCTGCGGCAGAAGAAACGGGGCCACGGTTGGAATTGCTGCCAAGCGTATCGCACCGCTCAGCGGCTGACTTGCCGCCCGCGCGGTCTCGCAAAGGTCTTCGGCACCCCGCAAGACCAGGCGGGCGCGTGTCACGACCTCTTCGCCGAGACTGGTGAACCGGACCGTTCGCTTGGTGCGTTCCACCAGGACGACGCCCAACAGTCTTTCGAGATCGGCGATGCCGGCTGACAGGGTCGATTGGGTCACAAAACAGGCGGTCGCTGCGCGCCCGAAATGCTCATGTTCGTGGAGCGCAAGGAGATAGTGCAGCTGGCGCAGGGACGGCATGAAAGCGCTAATCGAATGTTCCAATCACAGAAACGAGAATAAACTATTGGATCAATTTCTAATATCGGCCCAATTGGATGTCGAGGCTGAATGGCGGGCGCATCGCGCGTCACGCATGGTCTTCGGTTCGCAAGAGAGCGATTTTGGTCGGCTCAGAGAAAATCGCGCGAAATATCATTGGAGAGTTTATATGAACGATGTGACCAAGTGCCCGATGGACGGCGGTAAGGTAGACGGCGCGGCCGTCGTTTTCGATATGACCAACCGGCTGTGGTGGCCCAACCAGCTTGATCTGTCGGTCCTTCATCAGAACCCTCCCGCCGGCGATCCGATGGGCGAAGCGTTTGACTATGCTGCGGCGTTCAAGAGCCTCGATCTGAGTGCGATCAAGCAGGACATCTTCGCGCTGATGACCGAGTCGCAGGATTGGTGGCCCGCTGACTATGGACATTATGGCCCGCTCTTCATCCGCATGGCGTGGCACGCTGCGGGCACGTACCGCATCGGCGATGGTCGCGGTGGTGCCGGCGCCGGTTCCCAGCGCTTCTCGCCGCTCAATAGCTGGCCGGACAATGGCAACCTCGACAAGGCACGCCAGCTGCTTTGGCCAGTCAAGCAGAAGTATGGCCAGAAGATTTCCTGGGCCGACCTGATGATCCTCGCCGGGAACTGCGCGCTGGAGTCGATGGGCTTCGAGACCGCTGGTTTTGCCGGTGGACGTGAGGACATCTGGGAACCCGAAACCGATATTTCCTGGGGCCCCGAGCGTGAGTGGCTGGGCGACGAGCGCTATAGCGGCGACCGTGACCTTTCGCATCCGCTCGCCGCCGTTCAGATGGGCCTGATCTACGTCAATCCGGAAGGGCCGAACGGCAAGGCCGACCCGGTTGCCTCCGCGCGCGACATTCGTGAAACGTTCGCGCGCATGGCGATGAACGATGAAGAGACTGTCGCGCTGATCGCTGGCGGGCACGCCTTTGGCAAAGCCCATGGCGCTGCCGACCCCTCGCAATATGTTGGTCCGGAACCCGAGGGCGCTGGTATCGAAGAAATCGGCCTCGGTTGGAGGAACAGTTTCGGCGATGGCAAGGGCGTGCACACGATCACCAGCGGGATTGAGGGCGCATGGACCAAAAATCCGATCCAATGGGATAACAACTATTTCGAAAACCTGTTCGAATATGATTGGGAGCTGACGAAGAGCCCGGCCGGTGCCCAGCAATGGACGCCGAAAAACCCCGAAGCGGCGAACACTGTCCCGGATGCGCACGACCCGTCGCGGCGGCACGCGCCGATCATGACGACCGCCGATCTCGCGCTCCGGATGGACCCCATCTATGAGCCGATTTCCCGGCGTTTCTATGAGAATCCGGATCAGTTGGCCCATGCCTTTGCCGAGGCGTGGTATAAGCTGACGCATCGCGACATGGGGCCGCACAATCGTCTCTTGGGCGCCGAAGTCCCGGCCGAACCGCGTTTGTGGCAGGATCCGGTTCCCGCAGTCGATCATCCGCTGATCGAACAGGCGGACGTCGTCGCACTCAAGGCGAAGGTCCTTGAGTGCGGCCTGTCGATCTCGCGGCTGGTTGCGACCGCCTGGGCCTCGGCCTCGTCTTTCCGTGGCTCAGACATGCGTGGTGGAGCGAACGGCGCGCGTATTCGCCTCGCACCGCAAAAGGATTGGGCGGTCAACGAACCCGCGCAGCTTGCCGTTGCGCTCGCGAAGCTCGAAGAAGTCCGGCAGGCGTTCAACGCTGCGCAAACCGGCGGCAAGAAGGTTTCGCTTGCCGACCTGATCGTCCTCGGAGGCTGCGCGGCTGTCGAGCAGGCTGCGAAGAATGCGGGCCATCCAGTGCAAGTCGGGTTCACGCCGGGTCGTACCGATGCGTCGCAGGAAGAGACCGATGCCCATTCCTTTGCCCCGCTTGAACCCAAGGTTGACGGTTTCCGCAATTATCTGCCTGGCGAACAGCGGCAGTCCGCCGAAGAAATGCTGGTCGATCGGGCGCAATTGCTGACGCTGACCGCGCCCGAGATGACGGTGTTGTTCGGCGGCCTGCGCGTCCTGAACACGAATGTTGGACAGTCCAACCTCGGCGTCTTCACCAATCGGCCCGAAATGCTGACCAATGATTTCTTCGTGAACCTGCTCAAGACGAGCACCAGCATGAAGTGGGAAGCGTCCTCAGACGCGGTCGGCGTATTCGTGGCGCATGATCTTGCGACTGGCGAAAAGACATGGGCTGGCACGCGTGTCGATCTGATCTTCGGTTCGAATTCGCAGCTCCGCGCCCTGTCGGAAGCCTATGCGACTGACGATGCACAGCGGCACTTCGTAAACGCGTTCGTGGCCGCATGGAGCAAGGTGATGAACCTAGATCGGTTCGACCTTAAGTGATTGTGTTGAGCAGGTTCCCGGCGCCCAGCGTCGGGGACCTGCTCCAAAAACGTAATTGCAATCATCGCCCGAAAAAATGTCGGCTTTGACGCAAGGCCCCGGGACTGTCGGTAATTCGGGTGAGGACAGTCACTCCGCCTTGTCGATCCGCACCAGCAGCGTCCCTTCGGACACCTGCCCGCCCGCCTCCGCATTGAGCTCCGCGACCGTGCCGTCGAACGGCGCGGTCAGCGAATGCTCCATCTTCATCGCTTCCAGCGTGACGAGCTTCTGGCCCTTGGTGACGGATTGGCCTGTGGCGACTTCGACCGCGATGATCCGGCCGGGCATGGGGGAGAGGATATCGCCGTCATGGGCGTGGTGGTGCCCGGAGCCGCGCGAACCGCTGGCATTCTGAAAGAAGTGTGATGCCCAATCGCCTTCGACCCATACGCCCTGCTCGGCATAGTCGTAGTGATCCGCTTCGACGAGGCCAGTTGCGTCGAGATCAACGACTTGATCCTTTCCATCCACCTCAACGGTAACCCGCCGATTTGGGATCGCGTTCGGGCGAAACCCAAACAACGAATTCCAGACACTGCTTGCATCCGCAGTCCACTCGCGACCGCCAATTCCGCTCAAGAAGGGCAAATCAGAGATTGCCCCGTTGCCATCGTGCAAATGCAGCAGCACGCCCTCGCTTAGAGTGCGAGCAGACGGTTCGGCTGGAGCAATGAGGACTTCGATGTTGCGCTCGATGAAGCCGGTATCGACTTGCCCAGATAAAAACTCCGGGTGGGCTGTGGCCCTCGCAAGAAAGGTAGCGTTAGTCGTGACCGGGCGAACTTGAACGCCCACGCACGCGGTTTTCAGCGCTTCGGCAGCTTCGGCGCGCGTGTTACCGCTAACCACAAGCTTTGCGATCATCGGATCATAAAATGGGCTTACGTTTGAACCCGGCCCTACCCCAGTCTCGATACGGCGAAGATGTGGAAAGGCGCAGGAACTTAGTTTTCCGACGCTTGGCAAAAACCCTTTCGCCGGATCCTCCGCATATAACCGCGCTTCCATCGCCCAGCCATTGATGCTCAGTTCATCCTGCCGCTTGG
>JANLQV010000173.1:0-5501 GCA_031368025.1 Sphingomonadales bacterium
CGTCGCGCCAAGCTGAGTTGCGGAAACGCCAGAGAGTGCGCCCTGCATGCCGCCCATCGGCGTGCGGGCGTAAGATGCGATAACGACGGGATCGATCAGGTCATCATGGGCTGCGTCCTTCCCGGCGCACTTGGTCAGGCCCCCGCACGTCAGGCAACGCTTGGTGCGGGACTTCCATTGTCTGTGGGTGCAACCACGATCAACAAAGTTTGCGGATCGGGGATGAAGGCCACGATGATGGCGGCAGAGGCAATTATCGCGGGCACATCCGATATCGTCGTTGCGGGCGGAATGGAGAGCATGACCAATGCGCCCTATATGCTGACAAAGCATCGTTCGGGTGCCCGTCTGGGCCATGACTCGCTCAAGGATTCGATGTTCCTCGACGGGCTTGAAGATGCCTATGAGGCCGGTCGGGCAATGGGTTCCTTTGCTGAAGAGACGTGCACCGAATACCAGTTCACCCGCGAGGCACAGGATGAATACGCACTGCGTTCGCTGTCGCGCGCCAACGAAGCCATCGCCTCTGGCGCTTTTGATCGCGAAATCGTTGCAGTGGAGATCGTCGGGCGCAAGGGCACCGAAATCGTGAGCATCGATGAACAGCCCGGCAAGGCCAATCCGGAAAAAATTCCCACGCTCAAGCCAGCCTTTGCCAAGGATGGCACGATCACGGCGGCGAATGCGTCCTCCATTTCGGATGGCGCGGCTGCCCTTGTTGTAACCCGCCTGAGCGTTGCCGAAGCGCAGGGGTTGAGCGTGGCTGCAAAAATCATCTCCTGGGCCACCAACAGCCAGGAACCTTCAAAATTCACCTCCGCACCAGTTCCAGCGATCCGCAAGGTGATGGAAAAAGCTGGCTGGTCGGTCGCCGATGTCGACCTGTTCGAGATCAACGAAGCCTTTGCGATGGTGCCGATGATTGCGATGAAGGAATTGGGCATTCCGGCCGAAAAGCTCAACGTCAATGGTGGCGGCACAGCGCTTGGCCATCCGATCGGCGCGTCCGGCGCGCGGATCATCGCGACGCTCATTGCGGCCCTCCAGAACCGCGGTTTGAAGCGTGGTGTCGCCGCCTTGTGTATCGGTGGTGGCGAAGGAACTGCCATCGCAGTCGAAATTATATAGAAAAATTTTGACTCCCTGCATCCAAAGCGCCCTGTTGGCTGGTATATAGTCCTGCAGTATCGCGTTTTTTTGGAGTCAGGTCCGATGAAAATTGCTGCTTTCCTGTTTCAACAGGCGCAGAAAATTGCCGTATTTGAAACGCGGCATCCGCCAAGCCATTACCTGTGTTTACAGATCTGGGCCGATGAAGGACAATCGCCGGGTGGGAGCGCCAAATTGGCGGCACTGGGCGCATGACGCCGCTGTCTCCACCCCTGATGACGGCTGGGCAACCGGCCTCAACACTAATGGCCGCGCGCGGGATGCATCGCAACGGAACCGAGCTTGAATCGCTACTGGCAAGAGTCGGCGCGGGCGATAGTCCTGCTTTTCGGCTGCTCTATGATCAAGCTGCGGGGCGAATGCTGGCAGCAGCACGACGGATTCTGGGTGACAAGGAACTGGCGGAAGATGCCGTTCAGGATGCCTTTATGCGGATCTGGCGCAGCGCGGCCAAGTTCGATCCGGCGCGCGGCGTGGCGCTTGCCTGGATGGGGAGGATCGTTCGCAACGCCGCGTTCGATCGTTTGCCCAAAGAGCGGAATATGGCGCGGATCGAAGATATCGAGATCGCCGTGATGCCGGTTGAGCCGCTGGATGCACGGGTCGGCCATTGCCTGAAAAAACTGCCTGGGCAACAAGGCAAGGCCATGGTCCTGATGTATGTGCATGGCCTTACCCATTCCGAACTGTCGGCGCATCTGGGGGTGCCTTTGGGAACAGTCAAATCATGGGTCAAGCGCGGTTTGGTAACGTTGCGTATTTGTATGGGGGTAACAGAATGAAAAGCCGTATTGATGAATTTGTGCTGGGGAGCATGATGCCCGACGAAAGGGCGGCGATGGAGCAAGCGCGCCGTCATGATCCGGACCTGGATCAGGGAATCAGGGATGTTGAAGACTCGATGGCCGCTCTGTCGCTCGCCGCCGGCGAGATGGCGCCCCCGCGAGGGCTGTGGAAGCGAGTCAGGGACGCGATCGAGGTGGAACGTGAAGCCCTGGAAGATCGGATGATCTTGCCGCTGGGTGACGGTGACTGGCATCCGGTGGCGCCCGGAATCGATTGCAAGACGATGTGGAACAGTCGCACAATAATGTTGCGTTGTGCCCCCGGGGCTATCCTTCCGTATCATATGCATGACAATGACGAGCACCTCCTCGTCCTTTCCGGTGATCTGATCATTGGAGGCCGCGCCTTCACCGGTGGGGACTATATTGGTTCGCAAAAGGGCTTTGACCGCTTCCCCCATTCGTCGCGCACCGGTTGCCTGCTCCTGTCCCAAACGAGAGAATAAATTTCACTCGGCTTGCATCCAATCACACCGTCGCAACGGTAATCCCTAATAGCCGCGCCACTGTCCCCCCCGCGCGGGCTTATTAGGGAGATTGATTAGATGTTACAGGATTCAACTTCACGCCGCTCGCTGTTCCGTGTTGCGGGCACGGGCGTTTTGTCAGCCGCCGCTTTCGGCCTTCTCGCGGGCAACCCCGCGATGGCCGCAATGAAGGGCAAAAAGGGCAAGATGGGTGCCAGCCAGGGCGATATCGATATTTTGAACGTCGCGCTCGGCCTGGAGCTCGAAGCCATCGAAGCATACCAAATCGGCGCCGAAAGCGGCCTGCTCGACAAGGGTACCCTCGGCGTGGCCGTGGCGTTCCAGAGCGACCACAAATATCATGCCGCAGCGGAAGTCGCGACGATCATGAAACTGGGCGGCAAGCCTGTCGAGGCGAAATCGCGTGACGAATATATGACTGGCCTCAACATTGCCTCAATCAAGAGCGCGACAGACATTCTCCGTCTCGCTCAAAAGCTCGAACTGGGTGCGGTCAATGCCTATCTCGGCGTGATCCCGTCATTCAGCAGCACGGCGCTTGCGCAGGTTTCGGCCAAGCTCGCCGCTGACGAAGTCCTTCACTACACCGCGCTCACACAGGCTCTGAAAGATCAGCTTCCTGTTGGCGTGAACGGATTCCCGTTCGGCTAAGACGCCGATCGGTTAACAGCCAGCCGTCTCGCGTCCCTGTCGCGGGATTGCTGGCTGTTTTTCCGCAGATTTCGAGAAGTTGACGGAGAAGTTGACGATGAAAAGCTTTGTGCGTGCGTTTCTTGGTGGATTCCTGATCGGTACTGTCGGTTTTGTAGCCGCAGATGTCAGTCACGCGGCGGTCGTAGGCGCTGTGACCGGCGATGCTGGCCGTGGAGCCAAAATCTATGAACAGAAATGCACGGGATGCCATTCGATTGAAGCAAACCGCATCGGCCCCGCGCATCGTGGTGTTTATGGCCGCAAAGCGGGCTCTGCGCCGGGCTTTGCCTATTCTCCGGGGCTTAAAACTTCGAAGATCATCTGGACTGAGCCCACGCTGAACCGTTGGTTGACCAATCCACAAGCGACGATCCCCGGCGCCCGAATGGGCTTCCGCCTGGCCGATGCTGCGCTGAGAGCCGACGTGATCGCCTTTCTCAAGACCCAAACCGCCAAGAAGAAGTGATGGCGGTGCTTCGGTCAGTTTAGGAACAAGAGCATCGCGCGGAACCTCTGCGTCGTCCGTCATTGCGAACGAAACGAAGCAATCCAGCCGCCGCAGTGGAGGATTGCTTCGTTTCGTTCGCAATGACGATGCACATTGTTGGCACCTTGATGACGACCTGAGTCGCGCCTCTCCCCTACAGCGCGCCGTGGCAATGTTTGTACTTGCTTCCAGAACCGCACGGGCAAGGTGCATTGCGGCTCACCCGACCGTCCCAATCGGCGGGGTCATCGCCCAGTTCATCCTCGATATCGGGCTGGACGATCTGCAAGGGCGGTAAGCGCGTGGTGATGAGGCCGAGGCTCGCCGCATCCCGATCCGCGCTATTATCATCCCCCGTCAGCGGATCGATATGCGTCGTGATAAAATCGGGAAGCTCTGGAAGCTCGGGCGGCGCCATCTGGAACTGCGCATAGGCCAGAACTTTGGTCACGTCCTCGCGGATCGCGGACAGCATCCTTTCGAACATCGCAAAGGCTTCGCGCTTATACTCGTTGATCGGCGTCTTTTGCGCATAGGCACGCAGATGGATCACCTGGCGCAAGGCATCCAGTGTTGAGAGATGTTCTTTCCAGTGATGATCAAGAGACTGAAGAAGAACACTTTTTTCAATCTGTCCCCAAATGCCATCTTCAAGGCCCGCCTGTTTGTCCGCAATCGCGGCGTCGGCAGCATCGCGGATGCGATCCTCCACAGCTTCCGGCTCGATCCCGTTTTCGCGCGCCCATTCATCCAGCGGCAAATCGAGCCCGAGCACATCGCGGACGCGGTTTCGCAGGCCTTCAACATCCCATTGCTCAGGATAGGAATTGGGCGGGCACGCCTCACCCACCAACCCGTTGACTGTTTCGGCGCGCATGTCGATCACGACGTCATCGACGGCATCTGCATCCATGATGTCGCCGCGTTGCTCGTAGATCACCTTGCGCTGATCGTTCATCACGTCATCATATTCGACGACCTGCTTGCGGATGTCATAGTTGCGCGCTTCGACTTTTTTCTGCGCCGTCTCAATGGCTTTGGAGAGCCATTTGGATCCGATCGCCTCGCCGTCTTCAAGATTGTTGTTCATCATCTTGGCAAACAACGTGTCCGGCCCGAAAATCCTCAGCAGATCATCGTCAAGGCTCAGATAGAAGCGCGAGAGGCCGGGATCGCCCTGACGGCCGGAGCGGCCGCGCAACTGGTTGTCGATCCGGCGGCTTTCATGACGCTCGGTTGCCAGCACGAACAGGCCACCGGCTTGCAGAACACTTTCCTTTTCGGCGGCGACTTCGGCCTTGATGCGATCGATTTCGGCATCCTTTTTGGGGCCGTCCTCCAATTCGCCAAGTTCGTCCTCGACCAGGAATTCAACATTGCCACCCAACTGGATGTCAGTGCCGCGGCCTGCCATGTTTGTTGCAATGGTCACGGCACCGAGCCGTCCCGCCTGCGCCACGATGTGCGCCTCCCGCTCATGGAAGCGGGCGTTGAGCACATTGTGGGTCACCCCTTCTTTTTCGAGATATTCGGACAGCAGTTCAGATTTTTCGATTGAGACTGTGCCGACCAGCACCGGCTGGCCGCTGCGCGCCTTTTCAGCAATCGACTTGGCAATGGCTTTGAATTTGTCGGTCGTGTTCTTGTAGAACTCATCATCTTCATCAATTCGCAGGACCGACACATTGGTCGGGATCGAAACGACATTCATCTTGTAGATGTCGAAGAACTCGGCTGCTTCGGTTGCGGCAGTCCCCGTCATGCCTGAGAGCTTGGGGTACATGCGGAAATAATTCTGGAAAGTGATCGATGCGAGGG
>JANLQV010000192.1:0-8818 GCA_031368025.1 Sphingomonadales bacterium
GCACCATATATTTCTATCAAATAATGTCATTTGCGGGGCAGCTTTCCTGAGAAAAGCGGTTTCGCGAATGTCGATTCCATACAATCCGTTAGAGATGTCTCTCTCTATACCAAAGTTGCGACCCGAGGGGCTCCAACTTGCTTGGACACCTTCCACTTCGTCGGGGCTCGACCGGGAAACTGGTCGGGCCCTTTTTTGGGGCGATGAATTCGACGTCTTCCTGCTTGGCGCGACCGCTCATGCTCTTTTGGCGTTTACCGAATCCTATGGTTTTTGCTGCAATGGAGCGCCTGTGTGAGTTGCGCCGTAGCGTATTTGGTTTCTATAGTGGCTGGCGGCGGCTAAATCAGGGGGCAAGCTTTTGGGGGATCTATTTCAGCAGTCGGAAGCTGGCGGACTGACGGGTAATATCAGAAAGCGCGACGGCATGACGCCTGCAGTCTCGATCGTGATACCGGCGTATAATGAACAGGACGCTGTTGGCGCGACGATCGACAGCGTCCGCCAGACGCTCGACGCGGCTGGCATCGCTCATGAGATTATCATCGTCAATGACGGATCATCGGATGACACACTGGCGCGCGCGCGCGCGACGGGCGTGGAGGTCGTCAATTTTCCCCATAATGGCGGCTATGGCCGCGCCCTCAAGGCGGGGATTGCGGTCAGTTCTGCGCCGCTTGTCGCCATCCTCGATGCCGATGGCACCTATCCTGCGTCATATTTGCCCGAAATGATCGCGATGACGGCGTATAACGACATGGTCGTGGGCGATCGCGGCGCGGCAATGAAGGGCGTGCCCATGATTCGCCGGCCGGCCAAATGGGCGCTCAACGGGCTTGCCAGCTTACTTGCGCAGCATGAAATCACTGACCTGAATTCAGGGTTGCGGGTTTTCAGGCGCGGCCCGCTCGAACAGTTTGTGCCTCTCCTTCCCGATGCCTTCTCATTCACGACGACCGTGACGTTGTGCATGCTGGCGTCAGGCAAGCGCGTCTCATATCTGCCGATCGTCTATGGCAAGCGCGTCGGCCAATCGAAGATCCGCGCCAGCGATTTTGGGCGGTTCATGTTTCTTGTCTTCCGCCTGACGGTCTATTTCCAGCCGCTCAGAGTGTTCCTGCCCGCAGGGCTGGCATTGTTCGTGATGGGTTTCGGCAAGGCGCTCTATGACGTTTATATCGATAATCTTTCCGAGACGGCGATACTTGGACTGCTGGGTGCGGTCTTGCTCTGGGCGCTGGGGCTGCTCGCCGACATGATCGCGCGGCTGCACTTGCGACCGCCCACCGATCCTGCCCTCAAATGAGCAACGTCCGCTCGGCGGGGATCGTTCGCGAGCGAAGGATACCGATTATCTGGTTGGTTCGGGTCGGCGTCAGCGCGCTGATGCTCGCGCTGATCTTTACCTTCGTGCCGTTTGCGAGCGTATGGGCGGCCGCACGGCAATTCTCTCCCTGGCTTTGGCTGGCCGCGCTGGGACTGTTCATCGCGGGCCATGCCGCCGCAGCCGCGAAATGGCGATTGCTGATCGGTGAAGGCGTCTCCTACCGGCAGGCGTTTCGCGCGCATCTGGCGGGGCTGGCGGCAAACCTGGCGTTGCCGGGCGTGGCTGGGGGCGATGTGGTTCGTGCCGGTATGGTCATGAGTCAGGCGCGAGACAAGGGCAGGCTGGCCGTGGGGTCAGTGGCCGACCGGCTGCTCGATACGCTTGGATTGCTTCTGATTGCCCTTGCCGGGGCCTATGTCGCATGGCGCCCGGACATGAAGGATGGATCGGGATTGGGCTGGCTTTTGCTGGCGGTCGCGGGCCTTTTGGCCGGTGCGTTCCTCGCCACGCCAGTGCTCGACCGGGCGCTCAAGCGACGGGCGCTGCCGGGAAAAGTCTCTCGCATCATCGGCAAAATGGTCAGTGCGGCAGCCGATCTCACGCGACAACCGGGGCGTTTGCTGCTGTGCCTGGGAATTTCGATGATGGTGCAGTGTCTGTTCGTGGGGATCAACATCGCCTTTGCGCAGGCGGCTCATGTTGACGCGCCGGTTGCGGCCTGGTTCTTTGCCTGGGCAAGTGCGAAAATCATCGCAATCGCGCCAATCAGCCTTGGCGGGCTGGGGGTTCGCGAGGCGAGCATGGCTGGGCTACTCCGGCCATTCGGGGCTGATCCAGGGCAGGTTGTGGCGATCGGGCTGATCTGGCAATCGGTGCTTTATGCCAGCGGCGCGATCGGGTTTTTGGTCCAGATTCGTCGTCCGCGCGCCGAAGCATTGGCAATGGAGGGATCGCAATGAATCGCGTCGTTGTCCTGGGCGCCGGTCCGGCAGGCGTCGGCGCGGGGTTGATGCTCGCGCAAAGCGGCAAGGCCGCAGTGACGGTGCTCGAACGGGCTCCGCGCGTGGGCGGAAACTCCGGCAGCTTTATCATCGACGGCATTCATTGCGACTTTGGAAGCCACAGGCTCCACCCGGCGAGTGAGCCGCACATCCTGAAAATGATTCAGGACGCGGTCGGGCCGGATTTGCTGTGGCGGCCGCGGCATGGCCGCATCCGGCTCAAGAGCCGGTGGATTCATTTCCCGCTCAAACCGGTCGATCTCTTGCTCCGTTTGCCCAAGGGCTTCACCGTCCAACTGATGTGGGATGCGGTGACGAAGAAACTCCGTCGTCCGCCACCGGGCGAACCGACATTTGCCAGCGTGCTGCATCAGGGCCTTGGCCCGGCGATGAGCGAGAATTTCTATTATCCCTATATGCGCAAGCTGTGGGCGCTGCCGCCTGAGGAACTGGCAGTGACGCTGGCGACCCGGCGTGTTTCGGGAAGCTCGATCGGCAAGATCATCGGGAAGATTCTGGGCCAGGTACCGGGCCTCAAAAAACCACAGACCGGGGGATTCTTCTATCCCAGAAAGGGCTTTGGTCAGATCAGTGAGGCGCTTCGCGCAGACGCTGAAAAGCTCGGCGCAGCATTCGAACTGGAAGCGTCAGTTACAGCGGTGGAGCATACGGGCGGGCGGGTGACGGCGGTCCGTTACCGCAAGGACGAGGTGGAGCAGCGCATCGAGACGACCTCCATATGGTCGACGTTGCCAATCACCAATCTCGTTTCGCTTATGGATCCCCCTGCACCGGCCGAGGTGACTGCCGCAGCGGCGCGCATTCGCTTTCGGGGCATGATCCTGATCTATCTGGTGCTCGAACAGCAGCAATTCACCGAATATGACGCGCACTATTTTCCCGAATATGCGGTGCCGATTTCCCGACTGTCCGAGCCGAAGAATTACTCGGCGAGCATCGAGCCAAACGGCGTGACGATCCTGTGCGCCGAGCTGCCCTGCGATCCGCACGAGCCGCTCTGGGCGCTCTCCGACGACGAACTGGGCGTCAAACTGTGCGGCTGGCTCGGCGGGGTCGGGCTTCCGGTCAAGGCAAAGGTGCTCCGGACGGAGACGCGGCGGTTGGGCTATGCCTATCCGGTCTATGATCGCAATTTCGAAGCTGACCTCGCGGTGATGGATCGCTGGGTCGAGGGCGTGAAGGGCCTGCTGACCTTTGGCCGACAGGGCCTGTTCGCGCATGACAATACGCATCACGCGCTGGCGATGGCGCATGGCGCGGTCGATTGCCTCGGCGCCGATGGAAGTTTCGACCTCGGCAAATGGCATGACTATCGGCGCGTGTTCGAAACCCATGTGGTCGAAGACTGATGGCCGATACACGCCTCGTCCTGACTTACCACTCGATCTCCGACGCGGACGGACCGACAAGCATTTCGCCAACGGATTTTGCGATGCAGATGCAGGCACTGGCCGATACGGGCTATCGCAGCCAGCGGCTCGGCGCGTTCATCGATTGGCACGAGGGCAAGGAAGACGACCGAAAAAACGTCCTGATCACATTCGACGATGCATTTGCGGATTATGCGAATGTCGCGGCCCCCATCCTTGACCGTCATGGCTTTACCGCGCTGGTTTTCGTACCCACAACGCGACTGGGCGGGACTGAGGACTGGGCGGGCGGCAACCGTCCCCCGCGGCCCTTGATGGACTGGGACACGGTTCGCGCGCTGGCAAGGGACGGGACCGAATTTGGCGGGCATAGCCGTCGCCACTCTGATCTGACAAAGCTCGATTCAGTCGGATGCGAGCAAGAGGTTGCGGGCTGCGCCGAGGATTTGGCAGCCCAGATCGGCAAGCCCATAGAAAGTTTCGCTGCACCTTATGGCCGTGTTTCGCCCGGCGTTGTTGCAACGATCAAGCGCCATTACCGTGTTGCGTTCGGAACGCGGCTGGCGCTTGCCCGGCGCGATCATGACCGGTTCGACTTGCCGCGCATCGAAATGCATTATTTCCGGGACCGCCGTCATTGGCAGGGGTTGCTGGAAGGGCGTCTCGGCTATCTGCGCGTCCGCCAGGGGCTGCGCCGAATCAGGGAGATTGCTGGAGGCGGGCTTGGGTGATGTCTGGGATTCACCATCATTTCGATATTCAAGGCAGCCCGTTAACGGCTAGAAGGCATCTGACCGCAAAAGGGGAAAAGCAATGAAGGTCGGGCAGAATATCGAAACCGGCAATGCTGCCTGGAATTTTGGCGGCAATGTTCCAGACACCTTTGTCGATCATATCCGTCAGTCGGTGCCGCTCTACGCCGAAGGGCACGATCTGACCTGCCAGCTCAGCGACTGGTTCGTTTCGGATCGAAGCACGGTCTATGAAATCGGCGTATCGACGGGTGAACTGCTCAAGAAGCTGGCGCTGCACAACGCCCACAAACCGGGGGCAAAATTCATCGGGATGGATGTCGAGGCGGCGATGATCGCCAAGGCCCGAACGCATTGCGCCGACGTTTCCAACATTACGATCCTTGAGGAGGATGGCCGCCTTTTTCCGTTCGAAAAGGCCGATCTCATTGTCTCCTACTACACAATGCAATTCATCCCGCCGCGCGACCGGCAATTGCTGTTCGACCGCATCTACGAAGCTCTCAATTGGGGTGGCGCGTTCATCATGTTCGAAAAGGTTCGCGCGCCCGATGCCCGCTTTCAGGACATTGCAACCGGGCTCTATAATGAATTCAAACTGCTCCAAGGCTTTGACGAAAAGGAAATCGTCGGCAAGACCCGCAGCCTTAAGGGCATCCTCGAGCCCTTCTCCACCGAAGGCAATTTCTCGCTGTTCCGCCGCGCCGGGTTCGAGGATGTGACGACCATTTCCAAATATATTTGCTTCGAAGGTTTTCTGTCGATCAAGTAGCGATCATCTGGGAACCATTTCAATATTCACGCGCGCGGGCCCGCTTGATCGGGGACAGTGTCACCAGAGGTAGTCAGAGGCCATGTGTGGAATTTTTGGTGTTTTGCTGGCCAATGCTTCGCAAACCCCCGATCACAAGACATTGCTTCAATCCACGCAATCATTGCATCATCGCGGGCCTGATGCTGCGGTTACGCACTGTGCGCCGGGAGTGGGGCTCGGGCACACCCGCCTTTCATTTGTCGATGTCGATTCGCGGTCTGATCAGCCATTCTGGGATGCCACGCGCCGCTACGCGCTGGTGTTCAACGGGGAAATATACAATTTCCGCCAGCTCAGGGCGGAACTGGAATCGGAAGGCGCCATATTTCACACCACTTCGGATACCGAAGTCCTCCTCGAAATCCTCCTCCGCCGCGAGACGGTTCAGGCGCTGAACGCATTGGAAGGCATGTTTGCCTTTGCGCTTTACGACACGCAGGAACGCACCCTCTTGTTGGCGCGCGACCGCTTCGGAATGAAGCCGCTCTTTATTCATGATGACGGGAGCCGCTTTCTGTTCGCGTCCGAAGTCAAGGCGATGAAGCCCTGGATGGAATTGCGCGCCGATCGTTTCATGGTCAGCGCCTATCTCCTGAATTTTGGCGGGCCAACCAGCGGGCACAGTTTTCTTGACGGTGTAATGGCGGTCGGCCCGGGGCAGATGATCTTCAAACGCGCTGGGCAAGCCGCAGATGTGCGCAACTTCGCGCGGCTTGAGGAGTTCATGACTGAATCCGCCTTGCATGCCTATGGACGCATGTCGCCGACCGAAACTGTCGACCATCTTGATGAGCTTCTTTCGAACAGCGTAAGCGCCCATCTGCTGGCGGATGTTCCCGTCGGCGCGTTTTGCAGCGGGGGGGTCGATTCTTCGCTGATCATGGCGATGGCAGCACGAGAGCATAACAATCTGGCGATTTTTCATGCCAATGTGAAAGGCCGGTGGAGTGAATATGACGCTGCGGCGGCGCTTGCCAAACATCTGAAGCTCGACATGCAGTCGGTCGATGTCGAAGAGCAGGACTATGTCGATTTCATTCCGCGAACGATCGCCCATTTTGAGCAACCCTTTGCCGAAACCCAAAATTGCATCCCGATGATGCGCGTGGCCGAACTGGCACGCAACAACGGCGTCAAGGGCCTGTTGTCGGGCGAAGGATCGGACGAATGCTTTCTGGGTTATCCCTGGATGGGTCGCAAGCGGCTGACCGACGCCTATTATGCGGCGTGCGCCAGCATGGGTGCGTTTGTCCGCAAGCTTCCCGAAATCGGGAGTATCATCTGGCCTCAAACCGACGATAGCGGCGTGCGTGCGCGCGATCTTTTGAGCCGTTTCGAAAAGGCCGGGGATAATATCCGGATTCGCGCTGCGGTTTCATCATTGAAAGCGCACGGCGCTTCGATGCATCATGCATGGACGCTGGAATATTTGAATCATCATTTGCGCCTCCTGCTCCTTCGAAACGATACGATGGGGATGGCCGCCAGCATCGAATCGCGCTTTCCCTTTCTCGATCACAAGGTCGTTCGCGCGGCGATCAATATGCCGGGAAAATATAAATTGCGCGGCGACCTGACGGCGTTCGACAAGGCCCATCCCTTTGTGCGTGACAAGTGGGTCGTCCGGCAGGTTGCGGCGCGTTATATTCCGCGCGGCCTCAGCCATCGCAACAAGTTTGGATTCTGGACAACGGTGTTTGATCGCATACGGATCGACCCCCGATATTTCCACAACTCCTGGATCGGGGGCCTGATTGGCCTGACCAGCGCGCAGCTTGACGACATGTGCGCCGCAAACAACCCGCAATTCCTGTTGCGGATGCTGCACCTCGACATGTGGGGCCGCATTTGCATCGAGGGACAGGATGAAGGGGCCAATATCGGATTGCTGCGCCAGTTTGTCAGCATTGCTCCGGAGTGAATCCGCTGCCCGCTTTTCGCCCATAGACGCCCACCCATTCCATTCGCTGCTCCCGCTCAAATCGCAACAATCTGAGACGAACCGCTGCTGAATCGCACCGAACCCTTGTGCTTGGTTCTTCACGTTCGGTCTCTGTTTGGATCATTCGACATTGCGGTGGGGGGCCACAATAAGGGGCCAAGTGCCAGCTTGGAAAGCTGTTGTTCGCGCAATCAGGCAGCCTGTTTGCAGCCCATAACTATTGAAACGACAGCCCAGCTGCGCCTGACTGCCTTGTTGCGGGTCAGAGGTTCACCTCTGCATACCCGCCCTTGATCTTATCGGTCACGTCCATGCCAAGCATCATTCGAGCGGTGTTGAACATGCCGAGCTCCCCCGCCCATATCGAGGCGTCGCCCAAATCCATACGCATCATCAGCAGGTCAGGATCGTCTTTGCCGCCGGGGAACCACGCTTTGACAAAGTTGCTCCATTGCTTGTCGAGCCGCGCGCGATTGGCTTCCTCGCTCAGGACACCGGAAAAGCGGCAGAACACGTCGTGGCCCTTTGACTGATAGGTAACAGTGGCCGGGCCCAAGACGGCGAAGCGGCTTTGGCGTCCGGTGAAGAACCAGATTGCCGAATTAGCATCTTTATCGAGCTGTGCGGTCATCGGTGCGGCACTGTCCTGATCACCATCAAGTTGGAGCATGACGAGTGACGACTGTGTCATCGCGCTCCAGAACTTCTCCTTAAGCTCGGCTGGGTCGCCTTGATCGTATTGCATGTCAAATACCTCCTTAGGGCTGCGCGATTAAACTACGCGGCGGCGCGGTTGTTCCCCCTTTCATGTCGAACCGCCAAAATCTGAAGGACGCGCAGCTTCAAACCGCACATGCCCGATAATGTTCTTCAAGGATGGCAACATGCACTGGGATACTATGATCGCCTTCGCCAACCTGCAGAGCGGATACTGACCCCGGTCAATGATCTGTGCCGGAAATGATATTGGAACTTGTCACACGAAGCGTGGTTTAGAATCTAAGTAAGTTTAAGTGTAGTATAGATCACGCGCGCAAAACGCGGGCGCGTCGCGCACGTCGGTGCGACGAAAACATATTGATTCAAACCTGTCCGGCGTTCCCCCAGAATTTAGATTTGTGGAATTAAATATATTAAATTCAACTGGTTAATAATATTCTTCAACATGCGTCTCACCCGCGATGGTCAGAATCGTGCCATACTGAAATAGGCTCGATCCGCAGCCCGTGGCCACCAGCGATTGCCCTACGGAACGCCGCATCTCGTATCATGTTTGCGATAATCTTGCCCTCCCGTTCGAGCGCCTCCTTAAGCTCTCATTTTTGCCGATTGATGGGAGGAATTGAACGCCGAGGACCGCAAAAATTGGATCGTCTCTGCGCGGATATTTTAAGGCGGGGCCATGTGCTTATCTATTCCGAATGCAATCCGCAGTATCGGCGCTCGTCCGACTTTCGCATCACGGCCGAATGTAAGATTCTGAAGCATTCATGCCCGTTACCGCCGCAAGAACAGTTACGGCAAGGTGTTACGAGTCGAGTCGATTCACATTGACATGTTGAAATAAAACAGATTTGTATTTTTGGTCGGG
>JANLQV010000207.1:0-25951 GCA_031368025.1 Sphingomonadales bacterium
CGCTCCAATCGCACAAGGTCATCCTGCACTTGAGAAGGCTTGGGGCGGGCTTATGCAGATGCCGGGGGTCGGGTTGACCTTCAAAGCTGATAAAATCGTGGTTGCTTCAGGCGGCGACATGGCTCTCGATCAAGGGACCTATTTGCTGTCGCTCACTGGCCCCAATGGCCCGACGAAGGACATTGGCAAGTACGTCGTGGTCTGGCGGAACATTGACGGCCAGTGGAAGGTCGCAGCAGACATCTTCAACACCGATGGCGCTAGTACCCCGTAGTATTGACGAGCCTCTGCATACGTCTACCGAGAAGCCGCTTCATCATTTCACCCGAATGTCCGGATGGGTCGGTCACGGAATGACAGCCTACGGGTCGTTAACCCACGCGCCGCAGCGGCGAGAAGGTTGTGGATTCCGGAAGGTCCGTTTTTGCGGGTGAGCCTAGTAAAGGCGGACGTTGATCTTGACCTC
This sequence comes from Sphingomonadales bacterium, assembly GCA_031368025.1. Classification (GTDB taxonomy): domain Bacteria; phylum Pseudomonadota; class Alphaproteobacteria; order Sphingomonadales; family Sphingomonadaceae; genus Aquisediminimonas. The sequence continues at coordinate 467 of JANLQV010000207.1, forward strand.
TCTGACTGAGGTTCAATGCCAACGAAAAGCCCCGCCAGCACGCCAGCGGGGCCATTCTTACCCTATCAATTCACGAACGCTCAGGCGTAAGTGACACGCACCGAATGCCGACGACGCATCGCTCCGCCGACCAGCCCAAAGCCGACAATCATCATTGCCCAAGTGGCGGGTTCCGGCACAGCAGCATTGACGGCATAGGTCAATGATCCGTTGAACGACCTGCCATTCCTTGAGATACCATTGAACGAATAAGATGCGCCGCGGCTGTTCTGAATGGACAGGTTACTGTCGAACGCGACCTGGCTCCCCAACACCGAGTTTGTGAAGCGAACCCCGGATCCTAGTCCGAAATTATTAACCGTCTGCGTGATGTACAGACCGTAAATCGAGTTCGCGGCAAGCGCCACATCAGCAATGTCGAATTCCACGATGCCGCCCGGGTCAGAAGACACCGCCCCGATACCGACTACGTTGTTGAAACTCCCGAGCAGGGTCCAGGCCGCCGGATTGGAAACATTGCTGCCGCCGATGGTGGTGATGCTGTCGTTGATCGTTCCGGTCTTGCCGTAAATCTGATAATTCGCTGTGCCGAATATATTCGCACCGATCGATGTCAGTGTGAGTGCATTTCCACTTGTCTGAATATCGAACATGACCCCGTCATTTTCGTTGCCGCCCGCCTGCGGAGTGACAAGCGTTGCTGAAAACGCAGGGCTCGCGCATGCGATTGCAAGGTTGACGAACAAAAGTTTTAGCTTACGATTCAGGACATGCATCATCGCCTCCACGGGTCGGCCTCATTCACGAGGCATTAACTCTTGGTCATGTTTCGCTATCGATACAAATGAAATAACTGTACAACTCTTCTGGAATTGTTCAGTAATGAGACAGTTTCCCGCATCGTTATAGCTATTCGTTTGCCGTTACCGATGGTCACCGCGATCCCTACAATGCGTTTTGGCCGCAAATTCGTGACGCCACGGCGTCGACTTTTAGTTAGCGTAGCTGCCAAAATAGGCCCACCCCTAGAAGGTCTGCTTCTACCGCCGCCGTGCCCAAAAGCCGACCGTCGCAAAACCAACAAGAGTCACCATTCTATTAAAACCGAAGTGCGTTGAAATTACGTCCGCTTTCAGGCGCTGCCATTCGATGAACCAATGTCCGCAATGGGATCGAAAGCCGCCAAAGCCTCGGCAGGCGATCGCACAACCACTTTAGAGAACGCGTCAAAAGCAATCAAACGCCGCCCAACTTCACGATCTGGACCCCCCGCCCACGGCGCTCAAAGTGCCAGGCAAGGAACTGGCTGACGCTGTCGACCTGGTCATCATGGCGCCCTTGCGGAAAGCTTGCGAACTCGATGCGCAGGTCATCAAGCCAGGAGGCCTGCTGGGGAAGCCAGACATGGCCCGCCTCGATGCGGGCAGACTGGGCATGGAGCCGCGTGATCTTGTCGTCGCGCGGAATGAAGGCCGTGGGATAGCAAATGCCATGAACCTCGGAGCGCAATTGCTGGATGAGTGCGGTCCCGGCACCCTTGTCCTCGACGATGAGCGACCTGGGCTTCCAGTGCTGGGCGAGTTCAATCACGCGGCGCTTGAGGCTCGGAAAATCCAGCCGCGCCCGCTCGACATCGAGCAGATAGTAATCGTCGCCGGCGACACCCCATGTCGTGCAAACGCTGTAGTCATGATGCTCCTCGGCCTTGGACGCGGTGTCCCATGACTGGTAGATCGTCATGGCGGCTGGTTGGGGTGGTGTGTCATAGCGCTTGAACCAGCCCCATTTGACGACCTCGCCATCGGGTGGCACCGGGCATTGCTGATACTGGGCCGAGAAGGTCGTCGAGCCGAGACCGCGCTTCAGCGCTTCGAGAACATGGCGCGGCTCGCGCTCAGAGTGCAGCACATCGCCCGATACGCGGGCATGCACCCTGCCCGGACCAATCGGAATCTGCACACTCTCCTCGGCAATGGCGGGCAGTTTCAGGGTCACCCAGTCGTCGAGTGCATCGACATAGCCTGCAAGATCATCCATGTGCAGCCGCTGCTGGACGAGGATGATCGCGTCGTTGGCCTTGTTGTTGAGCCGGGACATGAGCGTCCGGCTGTACCAGCCATTCACCGCCTCGCGCTTGGCCTCGGACATTGCATCCTCGGGTTTCAGGGGGTCATCGATAATGATGAGGTTTCCCCAGCGCCCGGTCAGTGTTCCGCCAACAGAAGTGGCATAGCGGTAGCCCCTCGCCGTGGTCTCGTAATTGGCCTCCTGGTTCTTAGCCTGGCTGATCCGGGTGTGCGGGAACAGGTCGCGGTACCAAGGCGCCTGCATCACGGCCCGGCAGTCACCGGCGTGCTTGGCAGCAAGGTCGGCTGAGTAACTCGCCGTAATGATCTTGCATGTCGGATCATGCCCAAGCAGGAATGCCGGGAATGCAACCGACGCGCAGACCGATTTCAGCGACCGCGGCGGCACCTCGATCCGCAGCCGCTTGATCTTGCCCTGTCGCACCAGCTCGAGATGATGACAGATGGCCTCGAGATGCCAGTTGGGGAGGAACGGCTCGCCCGGACTGACCCTCGCGAACGCCTTCATCACGAAACGGTAGAAGTCCTGTCGGAGCAGCGCCTGCAATAGCCGCGGGTCATGCCGGGTCATGGGGCGCCTCCCCAGGCGGAAGGAGGCTCACGCTGGCCAAGATTTCGCTGTCCTCGGCCAACAATTCCTGGAAATCAGTGGCGCCATCCACGTTCGGCAAATGCACATCGCGCAGACCGAGCAACATGGCCGCTGCCTTGAGGTCGCCGCCAAGCGCCTTTTCCACGAGGCGCATCAGCAAGGCATTCTCGACACTGACGCGCTTGCGCTTGCCATTGCTGGTGATTGAGATGCGCTGGGCAAGGGCCTCGTCCAAAAGGCTCGCCATGTTGCGCTTGCCGCGTGGACGCCCCTTGGGGTTGCCAGACTGGCCGGTCTTGAACCGACTATGCAATGGCGGCCGGCCATAGCCGACCGCTTCCTGTTCGCCCTGCGGTTCATTGTCATGCGGAGCCTCAGTCATGATCGCCTGCCCCCCGCGCGCGCTGTTCGAGTATGGCAAAGCTCTCGCCAGTCTCGGTCAGGACCGGCATCTGGCCAAAGGCTGCATGGAAGCGCCTGAGTATGACGTCGCAATAGAGCGGGTCGAGTTCGAGGAGCCGCGCAGTACGCCCACATTGCTCGGCCGCGATGAGCGTGGTCCCAGACCCACCAAAGCCATCGAGCACGATGTCCTCGCGGTCACTGGCGTCCTTGATGATATCTGCAACCAGCTCGACGGGCTTGACGGTCGGGTGCCAGGCGAGCTCCTGGGCGCGGTTGCCTGAGAAGCTGTTCGCGCCTGCATAGGTCCACACGTTCGAACGGTGCCGGCCATTGCTGCCGAGTTCGACATTGTTGATGTGCGACCGCTTTCCCTTTTTGAACACCGCGACCAGCTCGTGCTGCGAGCGGTAGAGCGAGCCCATGCCGGCTTTGCTCTTGGCCCAGACGCACAGGTTCAGCCAGTCATCATAGATCGCCTTTCCTGCACTCAACAGGTCAGGCAAGTGCCGCCAGTCCATGAACACGTAGTGGAGCGAGCCATTGCGGCTTACCTTGGCCATCGATCCCAGCGCTGCCCCGAGGAACCGGACAAACGCTGCCTCGCTCAACTCGCCTGAGCCCTGGACGAACTCGCGGTGACGCACCTTGCCGAGCCCGGAGACATGACCGCGTATAGTGACATTATAAGGTGGATCTGTGACAATGAGCCGTGCGCTCTCGCGTCCCATCAACCGGGCATAGCTTGAATGATCAAGGGCATCGCCGCAGAGCAGCCGGTGGCGGCCCAATTGCCACAGATCGCCTTTCCGACAGACAGCGGGGCCCGCATTGATATCGGGCACGCACTCTTCGTCGAGCGGTGTATCGCCTGCGTCGATGATGAGCTCGATTTCGCGCACGTCAAAGCCGGTGAGCGTGATGTCGATGTCGAGGGTGCCCAGTTCACCGAGCTCGAGCGCAAGCAGCTCCCGGTCCCAGCCTGCTTTTTCGGCAAGGCGATTGTCAGCAAGCACATAAGCGCGCTGCTGCTCAGGGGTCCGCCCCAATGGCGACGATCCGGAAAGCTCGATCATGGAAATCATGTATCTGTTTTCCAAAGGCGAAGACGGCAGTCACCCGCCTCCTGCCAAAATGAAAATGCTGGGGCTGGACGAAAAATGGTCGGATGCCGTGGAAATGGGGTCATCCGGATTCATTGTGGATCAGGACACCGACAATCTGATGCGCATCCAGAAGGGTCTGCGCGCCACAAAAAAGCCGGGTGTGACGTTCGCACGCTATCAGGAGAGCCGCATCCGTCATTATCACGAAACGCTGGATAGTTATATGAAGGTCTGATTCCGCTTGATGGCATTTGCTATCGCGCGATCAGCGCAACGCGGCGGGCCCTTCCGAGACTCCGAATAATTTCTTCAGGACGCGCCGCACCATGATCAGCGCGCCAACTGCTGTCACGGCCAGGATGATGGCAACGAAGATCGCTGCCACGGGATTGGAAAGCGCAAGAAACAGCAATCCGCCAGTGGCAACGTCCTCACCGGTCGAAACCGCGATATTGCTGAAGGGTTCGGGGCTGGCATTGACGACGGCACGCGTGCCCGCCTTTGCTGCATGGCTGACCAGCGCCGCGCCGCCACCAAGCAGCAGCGTGATCACCTGCCATTTGGGATCGGAGGCATCGACCAGCGCCAGCGCCAGCACCGCACCGCCAACCGGGCGGATTGCCGTATGGACTGCATCCCAAAGCGAATCGAGCCAGGCGATCTTGTCAGCAAAGAATTCGGCGATCATGCCGATCCCCGCCACGCCCATCACCCAGTTATTTGCCAGCACAGCCAGGCTCTGGAGATGCTCCGGCGCGGCAATCCAGCCCATGCGCATTGCCAGCCCTGTTGCAAAGACGCACAGGTAAAGGCGCCAGCCCGCAAGCAGGCTCACACTGGCAGCAACGCCCAATATCTCCGTGATCCCCATCATTGCCCCTTTCCCAAAGGAGACATGAAGGATAGGCCGTTTGGGATGAATGACAACACAACAGGGCAGGGCGATGAAATGCCCGTCCCGATCCCTGCGGCAACGCTGGTGATCTTTCGTCACCGCGCCGATGGCGCACCCGAATTGCTGGTCGTTGAACGGTCTGCGAGCATGGCCTTTGCGGGGGGAGCCATCGTCTTTCCCGGCGGGCGGATCGACCCTGACGATCATGCGATCGCATCAACGCTGGCGCATGAGCCCCATGAGGGCGCTGCGCGTGTGGCCGCGATCCGTGAGACGCTGGAGGAAAGCGGCATCGCGATCGGCTTTGCGACACCGCCATCGCCCGAATGGATTGCGGCCGCCCAGCCCCGGCTTCACGCGCATGAGCCGTTCAGCGCGCTGCTGGACGAAGCGGGGCTGGCGCTCGATCTTGATGCGCTGGTGCCTTTCGCTCGCTGGTGTCCGCCCTTTCGTGAGGCCCGCGTGTTCGACACCCGATTCTATATTGCCGTGGCCGCAGATGATGCGCCGCATCCCGTGGTCGATGAGACGGAAAATGTCAGCAGTTTCTGGGCAAGTGCGCAGGAGGTTCTTGACGCGGCCAATGCCGGCAAGGTCAAGATCATCTTTCCGACAAGGCGCAATCTGGAGCGGCTTGCCCTGTTTGCCGATTTTGCCGAGGCTGAGGCCCATGCCCGCAGCATTCCGGTTCGCCTCGTGGCGCCGTGGATGGAAGAACGCGATGGTGAGCCCCATCTCTGCATTCCCGACGATCTTGGCTATCCCGTCACGTCCGAAGCCTTGCGCTCAGCCGAAAGTGCTTTTCGAAAGCCCCGTTAACCTTCCCGTAACCATAAGCGCGCAAGGTTCATCTGTCACAGTCAGGAGTGGGGCAGATGGGGATTGCGAAGGACGCGCTGATGCAAGTTCAGGCGCAACTCTGCGACCGGATTGATCGCCTCACAATGGACTTGCCTCATATAACCGTTTCCCGCCTTGCGCATGAAGTGGATGAATTGCGACGGATCGCCGGCCAGTATGGCCTGACCCCGGTCGTCGAGATTGCCCATGGCCTTGAGAGCGAACTGGCCAATTCCGCCGGAGGCGCAATGGCGATGTCCTTCCTCGAAAAGATGCGCGATGCGGTCGGATGCGAGCGTCTGGATGCTGCCGCAACGCAAACCTATCTGGCGGCGATCAACCAACGCCTCTACGGATAGGCACTTCCAGCAGGAAGCGCGATCGCTAAGGAGGCCCATGGAAGCGCTGTTGCCCGTGTTCCTCGCGGTTTTGCTAGCCGAAACTGGCGGACGCGTGCAGGCAAAAAGCCTTGACCTTCATCGCCGCTTTGATGCGGCTGGCACGATCTTCGCGATGCTGGCCGTCACGACATTTGCGAGCTTGTTGATTGCAGCCATTGGTGGCGTGATCGTGGGGGGGATGGTTGGTTTCGAGGCACGTAGCTTGATGGCAGGCGTGTCGCTGCTGTTTGCAGGCGCGCCGATGTTTCTACCCGCAAGGGCATTGCGAGTCGTCTCGGAGAGAGGGGTTTTGACTGCAAGCCTGAGGGGGTTTGCCCCGCTCCAGCTCGGCGATGCCTCACAATTCATTGTCTTCGCGATGGTGGCACGGACGGCGCAGGGTGCGTTGGCAGTCGGTGCCGGGATCGCGGCGACCCTGGCCGCCGCTGCGTTGCCGGTCATGATGGGCAGCGCCCGGCCCGCCGCACTCCTGTTGAACCGGTGGCGGCGCATCGCAGCGTCGCTGCTGCTTGCGGCAGGGTGCTGGATGATCGCCGTCGCACTCCGTCTGATCTAGAGTCATCCGGCTCTAGATCAGCCAATCCGGAAGGCGTTCGGCCGCGATCAGGGTTTCGGGCTGGACGCGGTCGGCGACCACGGCGTATTTGTCCCCGTCGACCATGACTTCGGGGACAAGTGCGCGGCTGTTATAGGTGGAGGCCATTGTCGCGCCATAGGCGCCGGCCGTTCGGAACACGGCAAGATCCCCCGATTTCACCGCGTCGATATCGCGCCCCATCGCGAAGGTATCAGTGCTTTCGCATACCGGCCCCGCAATGTTCGCGGTCATCCGTTCGCCGGTCGGCTGTACAGCTTCGAAATCGTGCCAGGCATCATAGAGCGCGGGGCGGGCAAGATCGTTCATCGCGGCATCGACGATCACATAGGGATTGATCACGCCGGGCTTCACCCAGATGACCTTGGTGAGCAAAATGCCCGCATTGCCGACAATGACCCGACCCGGCTCGAACATCAGCGTCACGTTCCAGCCCCGCGTGGCACGTTCGACCATCTTGCCATAATCGGCGGGTACCGGTGGCACCTTGTCGCGCTGATAGGGCACACCGAGTCCGCCTCCCAGATCGACCCGGTCGATCACATGGCCCGCTGAGCGCAGCTCGGCCACCAACTGACCGATGCGCGTATAACCCGCCTCGAGAGGATCAAGATCGAAGACCTGGCTGCCGATGTGAAGCGCAACTCCGCGCAGGTCGAGCCCGGGGAGCGCCGACAGCCGCGCATAGATCCCCGCCGCCTGGTTGATCGGCACGCCAAACTTGTTTTCCTTCATGCCAGTCGAAATCTTGGCGTGGGTCTTGGCATCGACATCCGGGTTGACGCGCAGGGTCACGATTGCGCGCTTGCCCGAAGCGACAGCAAGCGCAGAAAGCACCGTGCCTTCTTCTTCAAGCTCGATGTTGAACTGACCGACGCCATCGTTCAGCGCCCGCTGGAGCTCATCCCGCGTCTTGCCGACACCGGAAAAGACGATATCCGCAGGCGCGATGCCCGCAGCCATTGCCCGCGCTATCTCGCCACCCGACACAACATCGGCGCCGAACCCGCAATTGGCGAGGACGCGCAGCACCGACAGGTTGGGATTGGCTTTGACGGCGAACGCGAAATGCGTGCGGTCAAGCCCGGACAGTGCATCCATGAACACCCTGGCGTGGCGTTCGAGCGTCGCGCGCGAATAAACATAGACAGGGGTGCCCACCTCTTCCGCGATTCGCGCCAGCGGGACATCTTCGGCGTGCATCACGCCGTTCTTCAGGGAAAAATGATCCACGGGGCCTCAGCGTGTAGGGGGAAGATCGAACTTGTCGTTTTGACGTTCTTCGGAACGTTTCAACTGCTCGTCGCTGCGTTTGGGCCGGGATTGGACGTCGGGAACGAGAAGCTGATCCGGCGTCGGAACTGCAGATGCCGTTTCCGGTTTGACCGGCAGCGCATGGCCTTCCTTCGGGGTGAGCGACACGCGCCCGCCACAACTGGCCAGAGCCAGCGCCACCATAACCAATCCCAATCGCGTCTTCATCGTCATGCGTATCATTCCAGTGCCGCCTTCGCTTCGGCTATCCGCAGCCTTACACCCGAGGGAGCCGTTCCGCCATGGCTGGTGCGGCTGTTTACGGATGCATCAACCGATAATATGCCGAACACGCCTTTGTTGATCCGGGCGTCGATGGCCTGCAAGTCCGCGAGCGCAAGATCAGCCAGCCCGCAGCCCTTGGCTTCGGCCAGTTTGACCGCCTGCCCGGTGATATGATGCGCCTCGCGGAACGGGACATCGGCTTCGCGCACCAGCCAGTCGGCGAGATCGGTCGCGGTTGAAAAGCCGCTTTCCGCCAGCGCGCGCATCCGGTCTGTCCTGAAGGTCAGGCTTTCGATCATCCCGGTCATTGCCGCAAGCGACAGCGCCAGCAAGTCGTGCGCTTCGAACACCGGCGGCTTGTCATCCTGCATATCCTTTGAATAGGCGAGAGGCAGCCCCTTCATCGTGATCATCAGTGCGGTCTGGCAGCCGATGATCCGCCCGGTATGACCGCGCACCAGTTCGGCGGCATCGGGATTGCGCTTTTGCGGCATGATCGAGCTGCCGGTTGACCATTGATCGGGCAGGGCGACGAAGCCGAAGGGCTGGCTTGCCCAGATCACGATTTCCTCGGCCATCCGCGAAAGGTGCAGCGCGCACTGGCTGGCAGCCATCAGATAATCGAGGGCGAAATCGCGGTCGGAGACACTGTCGAGCGAATTGGCGGTCGGGCCGTCGAAACCGAGCGCGGCCGCCGTCTGATTGCGATCAATCGGGAAACCCGTGCCCGCCAGCGCCGCGCTGCCAAGCGGACACTGGTTGAGCCGGACCCGCGCATCGGCAAAGCGCGATGCATCGCGCCGGATCATTTCGTGCCAGGCCATCAAATGGTGGCCGAGCGTCACCGGTTGCGCGCTTTGGAGATGGGTAAAGCCGGGCATCACCGCATCCACATGTTCCTCGGCCCGGGCGATAATCGCCGTCCGCAATGCCTTCAACCCGACAGCAACCGCATCGATTGCATCGCGCACCCAGAGCTTGAAATCGGTCGCGACCTGATCATTACGTGAGCGCGCCGTGTGAAGTCGCCCCGCGACCGGCCCGATTTTTTCGGCGAGCCGCGTTTCGGTGACCATATGGATGTCTTCGAGTGTCAGGTCTTCCGGTACCCCCTCCTTCGCGTAATCGGCTGCAACGGCATCGAGACCATTGGCGATCGCCTGAGCATCGGCGGCGGAAAGGATGCCGGTCGTCCCCAACATCGCGACATGCGTCTTTGACGCGGCGATATCCTGCTGCCAAAGCCGCTTGTCGAACGGGATAGAGGCATTTATCTCGCGCATCACCGCCGCCGGGCCTTCTGCGAAGCGCCCGCCCCACATTGAATTGGAGCTGTCATTGCGACTGGAAATCTTGGGCCTCCTCGGCAGCTGCGCCGTCCTCTTGGCGGGGTGCGATAAGCAATCTGCCCCCGCACCGCAACCCAAGCTCAGCGAGGCACCCACGGTCGCCAAGGATGGCGAGCCGGAAAAGGCCGGGACGCTCGATATTTCGCACCGCGGCGATCAGATGCCGGTCGTCGCCTTCCAGGACCCCAACGGCGCGCGCGTCGACCTCAAGGATTTTCGTGGCAAGCCCCTGCTCGTCAACCTCTGGGCCACTTGGTGCGGGCCGTGCGTCGCCGAAATGCCGACACTCGATACGCTTGCCGGGCGTGAAACCGAACGGCTCCAGGTGATCGTTGTAAGTCAGGACAATAGTCGCGCTTTAGTCGATGGCTGGTGGGCGAAACGCAGTTTCAAGCAATTGAAGCCCTATCTCGATTCAAAAAACGATCTCGGCTTTGCCTTTGACACGGGCGTGCTGCCAACAACAGTGCTCTATGATGCCCAGGGCAAGGAAGTCTGGCGGGTCATCGGCGGGATGAATTGGGATGGCCCGCGCGCCAACACGCTGCTGGCCGAGGTGCTGGGGGCAAAGGGTTAGGCAAAAGCTGCAATCGTCACCCTGAACTTATTTCAGGGTCCATGCCTCACCGACGGGTGGCGAAGAGGAATGGATGCTGAAACACGTCCAGCATGACGGTGGTGGTGGCTCTGATTTCAGACACGATGCCCTATGCAATCTTCGCCGCAAGCTCCGTTTTGGCGATGTTATATTCCGCCTCAAGCCGGTCCACCCGGTCGGCCACGCTCTCGACCGCAGTGACAGCGCCGACGCCCTGGCCCGAGCCCCAGATGTCCTTCCACGCCTTGACCTTGGTATTTCCGCCGGAGCCGAAATTCATCGTCTTCAAATCGCCTTCGGGCAGATTATCCGGATCAAGGCCTGAGCGCTCGATTGATCCGCGCAAATAATTGCCGTGCACCCCGGTGAACAGGCTCGAATAGACGATGTCCGCCGCACGGCCCTCAACAATCCCCTGCTTGTAGGCAGGATCGGCATTGGCTTCCTTGGTCGCGATCCAGGGCGATCCGATATAGGCCAGATCGGCCCCACAGGCGAGCGCGGCCAAAACCGAACGGCCGGTCGCGATCGCGCCGGACAGGGCAATCGGCCCATCAAACCATTCGCGCAGTTCCGAAACAAAGGCGAACGGAGACAGCGTTCCCGCATGTCCGCCCGCCCCTGCGGCGACGGGAATCAGCCCGTCCGCGCCCTTCTCAACGGCCTTGTGCGCAAAGCGATCATTGATGACATCGTGGAGCGTGATCCCGCCCCAGCCATGCACGGCGCTGTTCAAATCTTCACGCGCGCCAAGCGAGGTGATCGTGATCGGAACCTGCCATTTGGCGCAGGTCGCGATATCGGCATCAAGTCGATCGTTCGATTTATGGACGATCTGGTTGACCGCATAGGGCGCGGCCGGGCGATCGGGATTGTCGCGGTTATGCGAGGCCAGTTCCTCGGTGATCTGGTGAAGCCATTCATCCAGCTGCGCTTGCGGGCGCGCATTGAGCGTCGGGAAAGAGCCGACAATCCCTGCCTTGCACTGGGCAATGACCAGTTCCGGGCCGGAAACGATGAAAAGGGGCGAGCCTATGACCGGGAGCCGAAGGCGATCGAACAGCGGGGATGGCAATGTCATGGGCCGGTTTCATAGCGCAACCCAATCTGGTGTCCAGACCCTATGAAATGCGGCGATAGACCCCGGTCCAACCTGGCGGGAAATCCACTTCGCCTATCGCTTCAAACCCTAGCTTCGCTGCCACGCGCTGCGACGCGGTGTTGCCCGGATCGATAATGCAGCGGATTTCCGGGCGCCCGAGCGTCTCATCCGCCCAGGCGAGAACGGCGGCCATAGCTTCGGTGGCGAGACCCTTGCCCCATGCTTCCGGCACGAATGCCCAACCAGCCTCTGGATGGCCTGTCAATTCTGACAGGCCCCGTTCGAAGCTGGCAAGCCCGCCATTGCCAAGGAAGGCTCCGCTCCCCCGGTCGATAAAGCTCCAATAGCCATAGCCGAGCAGCGGCCACAGCCCGATGCCTTGCAGGAACTTGCCCCAGCTTTCGGTACGGGTGCGCGGTTGTCCGCCGATGAAGGCGGTCAGGCGCGGATCGGCCCAGGCGGCGGCATAGGCTTCCCAATCGTCGAGCGAGAGCGGGCGGAGCGTGAGGCGTTGGGTGTGGAGCGTTGGCGCGATCATGCGCCATCCCTGGCACGGCGTTTCCAGAAGGAGAAGGTTTTGCGCTGGATTTTGGAGAGGAATTTCTGTGCTTCGGGGCCAGTCCACGTCCCGGCATAATCGCGCCGCCCGACCCACCAGCCTTGCCCCGGAAGGCCATCACCCTCCCGCACGACAAGCGCCGCCAGTTCGGGTTCGCCGCGCGCCATCCCGCGCCGGTCGACCTCATCAAGCACTTTGCACAGTGCGCGCATCTTCGGCCGCGTGAAGCGATAGCCGAGGATCAGCAGAAGTTCGGAATAGCTGACGGCCTTGCCATTGACCGCCGCTTCCTGAAGCAGCCGTTCGACCAGCGCGACATCGAACAGCGGCGCTCCGGGCAGAACAGGCTCATCGTCGGAAAATTCGTCGATCATTGCGCCAACGTAACGTCAGGCGCGCGATCCGGCCAGTGGCTCAGGCCGCCAGCGCCTCTGGCATCCGCGCGGCTTCATATTCGCTTTCGACTCTGTTGATCAGGCCCCGATCATCATGATTCCACGGATGGAAGCCCGGCAGGAAGAAGGTCGCCCAGGGCAGCAACAGCTTGCGGATCGCGCCGGGGCCGCCGAACAGGAACCAGAGCGTCCCCCAATGCGCCTTGGCGCCAGTGATGCCATCCTGCGCCAGCAGGGTGATCACGCCCCTGTAGCGATTGATCCAGAAATTCCTAGAAACGAGCAGCATCATGATGCTCTTGACCTTCCAGCGTTTCCAGCGCGTCCAGTCCTTCGTCGCGAGGAGCCAAGTGTCATAGGCGACGCCCTTATGCTCGATCTCTTCCATCGCATGCCATTTCCACAGCGCGACCTGTTCGGGATCGGTATTGTTCCAGAGCTTTGTGTCGGTGATCATCCGGGTGGCCATGATCGCGGTATAATGTTCAAGCGCCATTGTGACGGCAAGGTTCAGGATCTGCGGACGGTTCTTCGTGAGTTCGAGCGATTCGGTGACCTTGGTCTCAAGCCCCGAAATGTCATAGCCTGCATCGGCGACGCGCTTGTTGAACGAAACATGTTCGCGGCTGTGCATCACTTCCTGCTGGATGAAGGCGCGGATTTCGCGCTCAAGCTTTTCAGGCGCGCCGTCACGAAAGGCTTTGACTGACTCAATGAAAAACGCTTCGCCGCGCGGAAATGTGATAGACAGCGCATTATAGAATGCGGTTGCAATCGGATCGCCACCAAGCCACCAGCGATCCTGCTTGCTATTGCGACCAAAGCGACGATCACGGGGGGTAATGGTCAGGTCGGCAGGCGTTTTGAGGGTGGCGGCAGTCATTGCGCGAATCTCCTTACACCAGTGTCAATAGGATTTACTAACATAAATGTCAATAACTCGTAAACGCCTCAGCCCGGAAGAAAGTCGCGCAACCGCGCTCGAAGCGGCGCGCGCGCTCCTGATCGAGAACGGACCGCAGGCCGTGACGTTAAAGGCAGTGGCCGCGCGGATGGGGCGCACCCATGCCAATCTGCTCCACCATTTCGGTTCGGCAGCAGAGCTTCAGGGCGCGCTGGCGGGCAATATAGCCGAGCAGGTATGCGCGACCATTGCCGGCGTCGTTCTTCAGGCGCGGCGTGGCGAATCCGATCCGCGGATGATCGTGGATATGACCTTTGATGCGTTTGATCAGCAAGGGGCAGGCGCGCTGTGTACCTGGATGATCCTGACCGGGAACGACAATGCCCTCAACCCGATCCTCAATGCGATCCACAATCTGATGGATCAGTTAAGTGAAGGCAATGAGGATGCGATGATGCACGAAGACACGCTGACGCTGGTTCTCCTCGCGATGGGCGATGCGCTGCTCGGCGCACCGATGGCCAAGGCGCTCGGGCTGCCACGCGAGACCGCGCGCGACCTCGCGCTGGGCATATTGATGAACTCTCCGGGGGTTCTGGCGCGCATGTCGGCGATGCAGCCCGGCTGACGGTTTCACAAATCCGGTAAAGGCCGCTAAGGGGCCGCGATGCATTTTCTTGATCAAGCCAAAGTCTTTGTCCGCTCCGGCGCGGGTGGCCCGGGGGCCGTCAGCTTCCGGCGTGAAAAATTCGTCGAATATGGCGGCCCCGATGGCGGCAATGGCGGCAAGGGCGGGGATATTATCATCGAAGCCATTGCCGGCCTCAATACGCTGATCGATTTTCGCTACACCCAGCATTTCCGCGCTCCACGCGGCAGTGGCGGGGCGGGCCGCAACCGCACCGGCGGTGGAGGCGACGATCTCCTCATCAAGGTTCCGGTCGGCACCCAAATCCTGTCCGACGACAAGGAACATGTGCTGGCGGACTTCACCAAGGTCGGCGAACGCAAGGTCTTCCTGCGCGGCGGCGACGGCGGGCGTGGAAACCTCTCCTACAAGACATCGACCAATCGTGCCCCGCGCCAGCACGGCACCGGCTGGCCGGGCGAGGAAATGTATGTCTGGCTGCGGTTGAAGCTGCTCGCCGATGCCGGGCTGCTCGGCCTGCCCAATGCGGGGAAATCGACCTTCATCAATGCCGTCACCAACGCCAAGGCCAAGGTGGGGGACTATCCTTTCACCACCTTGCGACCGCAGCTTGGCGTGGTCAGCCATCGCGGCGGCGAATTCGTGATCGCCGATATTCCTGGCCTGATCGAAGGAGCCGCTGAAGGCGCCGGGGTCGGCGATCGCTTTCTTGGCCATATCGAGCGCTGCAAGGTGCTGCTCCATTTGGTCGATGCCACGGGTGATGATCCGGTCGGCGCGTGGCGGATCGTGCGCGGGGAGCTTGAAGCCTATGGTAGCGGCTTGATCGACAAAACCGAGGTGATCGGCCTCAACAAGATCGACGCGCTCGCGCCTGCAGAGGTGAAAAAGCTCGTGACCAAGCTCAAACGCGCATCAAAGGCCGAAATTTTCCCCATGTCGGGCGCGAGCGGCGAAGGCATCGAAGCGGTTCTCGACCGGCTGGCCGATGCGATTGGCATAAAGGCAGTGTCGCCCGAAGCCCTGCCCGAGGAAGAAAAACTGTGGTCGCCCGTTTGATCGAAGACGCGAAGGGCCTTGTTCCGCTTGGCTGAGTTTGCTCGCCTTGTTGTAAAGGTGGGCTCCGCCCTGCTTGTGGACGCTGATGGCAATGTCCGAAGGGCATGGCTTGAAACGCTGGTCACCGACATTGCCTCCCGGATTGCCGCGGGTCAGCAGATCGCGATTGTTTCGTCCGGCGCGATTGCGCTGGGGGCCCGGCGGCTGAAGCTCCCCAAGGGCGGGCGGGCGAGTCTTGAAGATGCGCAGGCGGCGGCTGCAACCGGCCAGATTGCTCTTTCGCAATGCTGGGCCGAATTGCTTGGGAGCCACGGGCTGACGGCGGCGCAAATGCTCGTCACGCTCGATGATCTCGAAGACCGGCGGCGCTACCTCAATGCGGCAGCAACGCTCGACCGCCTGATCGGGCTGGGAGTGGTGCCAGTCATCAACGAAAATGATTCGGTCGCCACGGCCGAGATCCGCTTTGGTGACAATGACCGGCTCGCCGCCCGGATCGCGCAGGCGGCAGGCGCGCAGGGCGTGATCCTGCTCTCCGACGTTGATGGCCTCTATACGGCGGATCCCGCGCGCGATGCCAAGGCCGAACGGGTGGAGCGGGTTGAACGAATAGACCGCAAGATCATCGCGATGGCCGGCGTCGGCACGTCTTCCGGCATGGGGTCGGGCGGGATGGCGTCCAAGATCGAAGCGGCGCAGATCGCAAACAGTGCCGGGGTCGATCTGGTGATCGTTTCAGGGCTGCACGATCATCCACTCACCCGCTTGGCCAAGGGTGGATGCGGCACATTGTTCGTCGCTGACGGATCGAAGCGCGCGAAGAAGGCCTGGCTGGCGGGACGACTCACCGTAAAGGGCACAGTCCATGTCGATGCGGGCGCCGTAAAAGCGCTCAAGGGCGGCGCTAGCCTGCTTCCGGCAGGCGCCAGAGCCATCGAAGGCAAATTCGCGCGGGGTGACGTGCTGGCGATTGTCGGGCCGGACGGTGCTGCCATCGCCCGCGGCCTTGCCGAGTATGACAGCGACGATGCCGTCCGGATCGCGGGCAAGCGCAGCGACGCGCTGACCGAAATATTGGGTTATGCACCGCGCGCCGCGCTGATCCACCGCGATCATATGGTGATGCTGTGAGCGGGATCACGCTCGCCATTACAGGCGGCACCGGCTTTGTCGGAAAGACGCTGATCCGGCTCGCCACAGCACAGGGCCTGAGCGTCCGGGCGCTCACCCGCTCGCCGCAACCGGCGCAAGACGGCGTCGAATGGATTGGCGGAGCGCTTGATCAACCTGAAACCTTGAAGACGCTGGTCCGCAGCAGCGATGCGATCATCCATGTCGCGGGCGTTGTGAACGCGCCCGACCGCGCGGGATTTGACGCTGGCAATGCCGTTGGAACCCTGGCGGTAATCGAAGCCGCGCGCGCCGAAGGCGTTCAGCGCTTCGTCCATGTTTCGTCGCTCTCCGCGCGCGAACCAGACCTGTCCAGCTATGGCTGGTCGAAAGCCAGGGCTGAAACGCTGTTGCAGGCAAGCGGGCTCGACTGGACGATCATCCGCCCGCCCGCCATCTATGGCGCCGAGGATCGCGAGATGCTTGACCTGTTTCGCATGTCACAACGTGGCTTTATCCTGCTTCCCCCGGAAGGACGGATATCAGTTATCTTAGTGAGAGACCTTGCCCGACTGCTTCTTGCGACCGTTCCAAACCCGGAGACGCGCGCCCGTATTTATGAAGCAGACGACGGCACAGAGGGCGGTTGGAGCCACACCAGTTTTGGAAGGGCGATTGGCTGGGCAGTTGGCCGCAATGTGAGGACATTGACCGCACCCGCGCCCGTTCTGAGACTCGCGGCCAAACTCGACCACCTGTTTCGCGGATCAGGGGCAAAGCTGACCGCAGACCGGGTCAGCTATTTCTGTCATCCCGATTGGGTGATCGATCCGGCGCTGCGCCCGCCAGCCGCGCTCTGGCAACCTCTGACAGGCACCCGCGACGGGCTGAAAGCGACGGCGCAGGCCTATTTGGCGGCGGGCTGGCTCAAACCCTAGGTCCCGCGGTTGAAGACAGCCCCCATCCAGGGGGCCCAGCGTTGCCAGCCTCCGTTGAGCGACAACCATTCCCATGTGGCGGTGGCGATGAGGCTGGCCGTGACGAGCAAGCCAAGGGTCAGCGATGTCCATTCCTGGATCAAGGCGCCCAGTGCGACCATTATCAGGAGAATATTGCCGATAAAATGCGAGAGCGGCGGAAATCTTTGGTCTGCTGTGACCCATTTGAACATCTGGTTGCCCAGCAGGAACAGCCAGGGACCGCCACACGCGGTCAGCACTTGGCCCAGATCGACACCGGCATGGGGGCTGGCGAGCATCTTCGCATCGCCAACCGCAGTCACCACCACCCCTGCCACGATTGGCATGTGAAGATAGGTATAGGCATTGCGCGCGATCAGGCCGGTGCGTTCACCAGCGCTCTCGATCATCCTGGAGGCGCGCCCGGCGCCGATGTCGAAATAGATCCACCACATCGCAGCGCTGCCAACGAAGCTTGCGACAAAGGCCGTTGTCGTTGGCTGGTCATGGACCAGGCCGGCAAAGGTGGCGCCGGTCACCAGCACCGCCTCTCCCAGCGCGATGATCATGAAGAGCGCGCAGCGTTCGGCCATATGCCCGCCCGAAATATTCCAGTCGGATGCGATCGAATGGCCAAGACCGGGTGTTCGAAATCCGCGAAAGGGCCCCGCATATTCGATCGCGAGCGCGGCGCTCCAGACCCAGAGCCGGGCTTCCCCTTGCAGCTGCGCACCCCCGATCCACAATGGCGCGGAGACCAAGAAGTAGAACGTGATGCGCAACGAATTGCGATAATTCGCCCTGTCCACGATGCGAGCGGCCCAGGCCATATAGGCACTGCGCCCGAACTGCATGGCCACATAAGCCGATGCAAAAAGCAGGCCGGTTGATCCAAATGCATTGGGCACCGCACTCGAGAGCGCAAGCCCGCCCAGCATCAGCGCAATCAGCAACAGGCGCACTGCACCACGATCGGGATCGAGCCAGTTGGTTGTCCAGCTTGTATAGATCCACACCCACCAGATCGCGAGGAAGAGGACAAGTGTCTCTATCGCGCCGTAAATATTCAGGTGCGATTGCAGCCGGTGGGACAATTGGGTGATGGCAAAGACGAAAACGAGATCGAAAAACAGTTCAATATAGGTGACGGGCGTGCGGTCATCCTCTGACCGTGTCCGGAAGAGTTGCGCCCGCCTTGCGCTCACGGCAGCCAGTCACGCATTGCCTGAGACACGGCATCGGGCGCTTCCCACGGCACGAAATGGCCAGCCCCTTCGATCCGGACGATGGTGAGATCGTCGATCAGCGCATCCAGCCCTTTGAGCTGGCACGGCAGCAACGCCTTGTCTTCCAGCCCCCAGACGATCAACACTGGCATGACGAGCTTCGGGAATGGCGCATCGAGAAAGGCCGGGCGCACCGCCTGCTCGTCCAGTGCGGGTACGGTCATCGGCGAAGCGCGATACCAGTTGAACATGGCCGTTATCGCGCGGGGTTGGCTCCATTCGTCGATATAAAGCGCGCGATCGTCCGGACCGACATCGTCCATCGTCAGATGCCGCATGAAGCTGTGTTCAAAGAACCAGTCTATTCCGTTTTCGGCGATCCGCCGTTCGAGCGCATCGTCGCGGAAGGTGCGGATATATTGCGAGGCCGCGCGCTGATCCATGTCGTCGATCAGGGTCTTTTGGAAGATATAAGGATGCGGCGCATTGGCGATGATCAGTCGCTCGACCCGCGCCGGATTACCAAGCGCCGCCGCCCAACCGATCGCCCCACCCCAATCATGCGCAGCTATCGTGAACCGTTCGATCCGCAATGCATCAGCCAGAGCGAACACGTCCGCGACCAACTTTGGCACTGCATAGTCCGAAATTTCAGGCGGCTTTGAGGAGCGGGCATAGCCACGCTGGTCAGGCGCGATGCAGTAATAGCGATCGGAGAGCGCGGCCATCTGGTGCCGCCAGGTGCGGTGCGATTCGGGAAAACCGTGAAGAAAAATGATTGGCGGATTGGCGGGATCGCCCGCCGTCCACACGTCAAGTTCGACGCCGGTTGAGAGCGAAATGCGCTGTGGACCCGCGACCTTCACTCCCCCGGCGCCCGCGCCTTGATCGCCATTGCATGGACCCTTTGGCCGGGAAGATCGCCAAGGGCCCGGTTGACCATTCGTTGCCGCTCGAGCCGCGAGATCCCGGCAAAGGCCGCCGCCTCGATATCCACGGTGAAGTGCGATTCGCCCGAACCGTCATCACCGCTATGGCCGTGGTGCCTTGCGCTGTCATTGATGACGGCAAGCGCGGACGGGGCAAAGGCATTGCGCAACAGCGCTTCGATTTCTTGTGCGATCAGACCAGGCATGGCTTTCCTTCTAGCATCTGGCAGGGCATTGGCCAGCCCGATGGAGCGCGAGAAGTTTCACGGACGTATGAAAGGCCGCAGCCAGCCCTGCGCGCACCCCGGCTGCCCCGCGCCGGGAGAGTTTCGCGCGCCCGCACGGTTCGGCCAGCGCTCGGGCTTTGATGGGCCGGGTGACTGGCAATGGCTTTGCCTCGAACATGTCCGCGAATTCAACCTGAAGTATGACTGGTTCAAGGACATGACTCAGGACGAGATCGCAGCGGCCCAAACTCCCTATGCCGGCTGGGCGACTGAAACCCGTGCCTTCACTCGCGCGGGCGTTGATTCGCCACCGAAATGGGCCGATTTTCATGACCCGATCGATGCCATTTCCGCCCGTTTCCAAGGCCGGATGCCGAAACAGCGCGCGGACGGGCAATCGCTTTCGCCCGAGGATCAACGCGCGCTCAAGACGCTAGGGCTTGGGGAGGATACCGACCGCCGGGGGCTGCGCACCCGCTATTCCGAACTCGTTCGCCGCTACCATCCCGATCGCAATGGCGGTGACCGATCCTATGAAAAGGCTTTGCAGGACGTGATTGCGGCCTATACGCACCTCAAAAGCGCGCGCGCATTTAGTTGACGAGACCGAACATGACCGACATTCCAAACATCCAGCCCGATGCTCGCGGCTCTACTCTGCTCGACGCTCCGGACAAGACGATCAAAGTCCGCGAATTGTTCGGCATTGATTCGGACATGGAATGCCCGGCCTTCAGCGAGGCCGATGAGCGCGTGCCTGATTTCGACGCTTCCTATGTCTTCGACCCCGATACCACACTCGCCATCCTCGCCGGTTTCGCCTTCAACCGCCGCGTGATGGTCCAGGGCTATCATGGCACGGGGAAATCGACCCATATCGAACAGGTTGCCGCGCGCTTGAACTGGCCCTGCATCCGCATCAACCTTGACGCGCATATCAGCCGCATCGATTTGATCGGCCGCGATGCCATTGTCCTGCGCGACGGGCAGCAAGTGACCGAGTTCCGCGAAGGGTTGCTCCCTTGGGCCCTCCAGACCCCCACGGCGTTGGTGTTCGACGAATATGATGCGGGTCGTCCCGACGTGATGTTCGTGATCCAGCGTGTGCTGGAAAGCGAAGGCAAGCTAACCTTGCTCGACCAGAATCGAGTCATCCGCCCGAACCCGTATTTCCGGCTGTTCTCAACCGCGAACACGGTTGGCCTTGGCGATACGAGCGGGCTGTATCACGGCACACAGCAGATCAATCAGGGCCAGATGGACCGCTGGAATATCGTTGTCGGCCTGAACTACCTGCCTGCGCAGGTCGAGGGTGAGATCGTGCTGGCGAAGGCTGCGGGCTCCAACCCGGCGGACGTTGCCAACATGGTCAAGGTTGCAGACCTCACGCGTCAGGGCTTCATGAACGGTGACATCTCGACCGTGATGAGTCCCCGCACCGTGATCACCTGGGCCCAGAATACCGCCATCTTCAAGGATGTTGGCTTCGCCTTCCGCTTGAGCTTCCTCAACAAGTGTGATGAGGCAGAACGGTCGCTGGTGGCGGAATATTATCAGCGCGTGTTCGGCAAGGACTTGCCCGAGAGCGTGGTGGGGAAGGCCTGACAATAACCCTCTCGCCAAGGGTGAGGCAGTGGACATGCAAATATCGTTTATCGATAAATAGCTTGACTCACTGACATGTTTTACTTATCGTTTATCGATAAGGAGCAAAACATGCACAATCGAGATAGACTGACAGATAGCGCACAATTTGTCGTGCGCCTGGCGTGGATCGCCAATCGGCTGTTCCTGCTCGCCGTCACATCGGGGCTGGCGGCGTCCTGGGTTTTCCAGGCACAGTTTGCCAGCCTTGTCGGCCAATGGCTCCCGGGCGCTGACATAGAATCGGCGATGACGGGGATGCGGCTGCTGATGCTGCTTGGCATCGCAATGGCGGTGGCGACCGACCGTCTGCTGGCGACCTTGGCCGACATCATCGTGACGGCCAGCGCGGGCGACCCGTTCATCGCAGCAAACGCGGACAGGCTGCAGAAGATCGGCTGGTGCCTGCTCGCGCTGCAACTCTGCGAAATTCCCGGCATCCTGATCGGCAGATATTTTCCCGCCATGGGATCGGCCGCACCCGATGGAGACATTTCGATTGGCGGCTGGATCTCCGTCCTGATGGTCTTTGTGCTGGCCCGCGTGTTTGCGGCGGGCTCTGCCATGCGTGACGATCTTGAAGGGACGGTTTGAGCCATGCCGATCACGGTCATGCTGGACGATATGCTCGCAAGGCGCGGTATGTCCCTCACCCAATTGTCGGAAGCGGTCGATATTACACTGGCCAATCTGTCGATCCTCAAGACCGGCAAGGCCAAGGCGATCCGCTTTTCCACACTCGAAGCGATTTGCACCGTGCTGGAGTGCCAGCCCGCAGACATTCTTGCCTTCGAAAACACTGAATCGGAACGATCATGACGGAACTCTCTCCCTTTCGCCTCAACCTACTCCGCACTGGCTATGCCCTGCTCGTGGTTGGGCTCGGTTCCACCATCTGGCCATCCATCCTCGATCCGTCGCGAAGCTGGGAATTGATGCACGGCGTTGTCATCAGCATGCTGGGGGCGATGTCTGCTCTGGCGGTGCTGGGGCTGCGCTATCCGCTCAGGATGTTGCCGCTGCTGTTCTTCGAAATGGGCTGGAAGGCGATATGGCTGATCCGGGTGGCACTGCCTCTCTGGTCGGGCGACCGGCTTGACCCAGCGACGACGCAGACACTTTACGAATGCCTCCCCATCATCCTGTTTCCGATGATCATTCCCTGGTCTTATGTCTTCGAAAACTATGCCAAAAAGCCCGGGGACGCATGGCGGCGGCGCCAGAGCGGCAGCGAAGCCTAGAGGCACAATCCGCCGAACCTTCCGGTGCACCACCAGCAGCAAAATCCAGACTCTTTTAGCGGAAATATGCTAGTAACGGGGTCTGCGGAGAGGAGAATCACATGACATATGTAGATTGGCGCATTCGCGGCCCTGAGATATCGAATTGCAATTGCGATTGGGGCTGTCCCTGCCAGTTCAACGCACTTCCGACCAATGGCGATTGCCGCGCGATGACGGCGATGCACATCGAGACGGGGCATTTCGGCGACGTTTCACTGGATGGCCTGAACTGGGTCGGCATGTTTGCCTGGCCCAAGGCCATCCACGAAGGCGCAGGCGAGGCGTTCGCCGTGGTGGATGAAAACGCCAGCGAGGCGCAACGGGGCGCGATCCTGACAATCTTGTCCGGCGGAGAGACCGAGCCGGGCGCAACCATCTTCAACGTCTTTGCAACCGTGATAGACAAGATGCACGAACCGGTTTTCCTGCCGATCACGTTTGAGGTGGATATCGATCGGCGGGTGGGGCGCGTTTCGGTGGCCGGCATCATCGACACCAGAATCGAACCTATTCGCAACCCTGTAACGGGTGACGAACATCGCGCGCGCGTCTCCCTGCCCAATGGCTTTGAGTATAAGGAAGCGGAATATGCGAGTGGCAATACAAGAGCCAACGGCCCGGTTGGGTTGAGCTGGACAACGCGTCACGCGCATGTGGCCATGCTGGATTTGTCCACGCACGGTGCCGCCTGAACCCGATTTGATGCCCGCTTCGGCAGACGGAGAAAAACGGGCGGAGCGCATCGTTTCGAGCGACACATTGATCACGGGCGTCTGCTTGATCGCCATTGTCATACTTGCGTGGTGGTGGCTTGTGCGCGCATCGCCGGACAATGTTCTCATGTCTGGCGGGACAGGCGCGATGGCATCGATGGATCCTGGACGCGACGTCTGGACCGTCACCTACCTTATCCCAGCCTTTACGATGTGGGCATTGATGATGGTTGCGATGATGCTGCCGTCCGCCATGCCGATGATTTTGCTTTACGCGCGGCTTTCCCGGACGACGGCCAACAGTGGAGCGAACACGGCGGTTTTTGTGTTGGCCTATCTCGGTGTCTGGTCCGGGTTTTCGGTGCTCGCCGCCGTTGCACAAGCGGCGCTGGTTTCGGCGGCGATCGTGACCGGAATGGCGCTCAAACTGGATAGCAACGCGCTATCGGGAGGCTTGCTCGTTGCAGCGGGGCTTTATCAGTTGAGCCCGTTAAAGGCGGCTTGTCTGGATCAATGCCAGTCACCTCTTTCGTTCGTAATGCGGCTCTGGCGACCGGGCTGGACGGGTGCCCTGCATCTGGGCGTGCGACACGGACTCTATTGTGTTGGATGCTGCTGGGCGCTGATGCTGTTGCTGTTCGCGGGCGGAGTCATGAACCTGGCTTGGATTGCCGTTCTGACAGGCCTGGTCTTTATAGAGAAGGTTGCGCCTCAATCCGTTCCGGCGCGGAAAATCATCTCGGCTTTCCTGGTGTTTGGCGGGGTTATCATCGCTTTCTGGGTCAAGATGCCAAACTGATTGGCAGAGCGTGGATTGCGATCGCAGCTTACGTCGTCCCAAATTATGCTGCACTGCACAATTTATGTTGTAGTGTCGCTCGAGATCGGTCATTATCCTGGTCATGCAACAGAACCAGCTCATCCTCGAGGCGATCGCACTTCAGAAGTGCGTGAAGGCAACCTATAATCGCACTGCGATAAAGCTCGCGCCGCATATCATGTATACGCGCCATGACGAGCTGTTTGTCGATGCCATCACCCTGGAACGCGAAGGGCGGCCTCCCAAGGAGGTCAAGCTGGGGGTATTCAAGCTTTCGGGCCTCAGGGACATGGAACTGGTCGGCCACAATTTCAAACCTGCATCGCTGTTCAACCCCACCGACCCCAAATATGAAGGGGGCACGGTTTTTGCTGTAGAAGGCTAAGTTTTTATCGGCTTTCGGCGCGCTGGCCCGGCCTTGAAGGATGCAATGCCCACTGGCACCCGCGGCGGCTTGGTGCCAAAGGGGCGCGGATGATTTTGGCGGATCGCCCTTTTATCTTGCTTGATGATGCCCGGACCGCAGGCGCGTCTCCCGCGCGGCTGTATCGCGATCCGGTCGGGGAAATTGTAGCGCGGCAGGGGTGCGAAGTGGCAGCCGCGCTGGAGGCTGTGCGGGCCGAGACGCGGCCGGTTGCCGGCTTTATCTCCTATGAGGCGGGCCATGCGCTCGAACCCCGGATCGCGGCGCTTGGCTCCGATGCGCCGCTGCCCCTGCTCTGGTTCGGCGTGTTCGACGGTTATGACGAAGTGGCGGCGGCGGATGTGCCGGGCCTTCTTCCCGATCCGCTTTCGGGCTGGGTGGGAAAGCCGGTGCCGCAGCTTGCCCGCGCCGATTATGATGCGGCCTTTGTCCGGGTCGCCGATTACATCGCGGCGGGCGATATCTATCAGGTCAATCTGTCCTTGCGCGCCGATGTGCCCTTCGCCGGGCATCCGCTGGCGCTTTATGCCGGGCTGCGGTCGCGGGCGCAGGCGGGCTATGGCGGCGTGGTGTGGACGGGGGAGGATTGGCTCCTTTCGCTTTCACCAGAACTCTTCTTCGCGCTTCATGATGGCAAGGTCACCACCCGGCCAATGAAGGGCACCGCTGCGCGCGGAGCCTCCCCCGCGGGGGATGAGGCCGCGATCAAGACGCTGGCGATCGATCCCAAACAGCGCGCCGAGAACCTGATGATCGTCGATCTGCTGCGCAACGACCTGTCCCGCGTCGCAGAGGCAGGCAGCGTAGCGGTGCCCAGCCTCTTCTCGGTCGAAACCTATCCGACGATCCATACCATGACCTCAACCGTGACTGCGCAATTGCCCGACGGGCGCGATGCCCTCGACCTGATCCGTGCGATCTTCCCCTGCGGCTCGATCACCGGTGCCCCAAAGATCCGTGCGATGGAAATCATCAATGAGGTAGAGACGGGGCCGCGCGGGGCCTATACCGGCAGTATCGGGCGGATCGATCCAGACGGCAGCGCCGCTTTCAATGTTGCGATCCGCACGCTTCATTT
>JANLQV010000213.1:0-1880 GCA_031368025.1 Sphingomonadales bacterium
CTTGCTGACGCTTTCGACCAACCCCCAAATCCCGGCGAGAATCCGTGCCATCGCCGCGCCACTGGTCAGCGCGACCGGCGTATGCGCGCGGATCACCCTTGAAGCCGGTTTCGATGCGATCACCCCTGCGGAGCGGCGACGGTTGCGGCAGGCAGGCGTCATCATCGGTGCACTCGATATTTTTCACCTTGGCCTGCTCAAACCCGAAGCGACCCGCATCCGGCTGGCGCTTCTTGCGGCGCACCGGGGAAACGCCATGCCGCCGCTGCCGATGCCCGGCCTGACACTGCTCGACTCCCCGTCACCCGACCTCGCCGCCAGCGCGCGCGACGCCGGATATCGTAGTTTTGGCACGCAGATGTTGCGTGTGGACCTGGTCGAGCGCATCGCCCGCGCGCTCCACGAACAACGCGCAACCAAAGGCGCCTTCGTCCCTGATCGGCAAATCGCGACCCAGCTCGGCGTTGGTGACGGCACGCTGACCCGCATCCTGCGTGCGCTTGGCTTCTTCCCATCCGATCCGTCCAGGCCCGAACTGTGGCGCTGGCGGGGGCGGCAGCGCGGCCGCAACCCCGCTCCCGCCGCCGTCAATCCAAGTTTTGAGGCGCTGCGCCACTGGCAAGTAAGGGACGGATCCTGAGACTCGACAAATTTCTCTATTTCATCCGCCTCGCGAAAAGCCGGGCCAAATCTGTTTCGCTGATCCATGCCGGGCGGATGCGCATTGATGGCCAGCCGGTCACCAGCATCCACACCGATATCCGCATTGGCCAGACGATCACGATGGCGCTGGGGAGCCATTTCCGCGCGATCCGCGTCCTCGCCATCCCGTCGCGTCGAGGGCCTGCTCCCGAAGCCCAGTCCTGTTACACGGATATGATTGCACCAGAGCCGATTGACGAGAGCCATCGCTGATTATAGGCGTATTGATATTGTTCCGGGGAGAGATACCGATGACCTATGTCGTGACCGAGGCCTGCATCAAGTGCAAATATATGGATTGCGTGGAAGTCTGCCCGGTCGACTGTTTCTATGAGGGCGAGAACATGCTCGTCATCAACCCCAGCGAATGCATTGACTGTGGCGTGTGCGAACCCGAATGCCCCGCTGAAGCAATCCTGCCCGACACCGAAAGCGGGCTCGAAAAATGGCTTGAGCTGAACACCAGCTTCTCCGCCAGCTGGCCCAACATCACCAAAAGCCGCGAAGCCCCCGCCGATGCCGACGAGCACAAGGGCGAGGAAGGGAAATATGACAAGTATTTCTCCGAGGAGCCCGGCGAAGGGGATTGAGGCACGCGCGTACCCGCTACCCCGTTTTTGCAAGCCCCACGCAACAATTTGACCAAGACTGGTATTTTTGTTGCGAATCTGTTACTACTCTCCGTGAGAAGCGGATGCGCCCGCATTCGTGAAGGAGATTTTTTAGACGTCATCGCCAGGGAGCCGGTCCGCGCTGCGGATTCGGGCAGCTGGCTTTGATGCTCGATTTATCAGAAAGGTTGGTTCACATGGCTTCAGTTGCGCTGGATTTTGTCGTCGGCGATTATGTGGTTTATCCCAAGCACGGCGTCGGTCGCGTTATCGAACTGCAGAATTCAGAAATCGCGGGCATGGCCCTCGAACTCTATGTGCTGCGCTTCGAAAAGGAAAAGATGACGCTGCGTGTGCCGACCAACAAGGCTGAAAGCGTCGGGATGCGCAAGCTTTCCTCTGACAAGCAGATGCAGGAAGCGCTTCAGACGCTCAAGGGCAAACCCCGGGTCAAGCGCACCATGTGGTCGCGCCGCGCGCAGGAATATGAAGCCAAGATCAATTCGGGCGACCTTGTGTCGATCGCCGAAGTGGTCCGTGATCTTTTCCGCGCCGAAGACCAGCCCG
>JANLQV010000238.1:0-2224 GCA_031368025.1 Sphingomonadales bacterium
CGCGATCGCGTAGCCCACGGTATTGAGAAAATTTTCATTGGCATCGATAATGGTACCGTCTAGATTGAACGCAATGACGGCCTGCGAACGTCCAATGGCGACGAGCTGCCCGTCGTTTTCCATGCTCTGGATCTTCTGCGCCGTAACCTCGGTAGCGAACTTGATGACTTTGAGGGGCTTTCCCTTGGCATCAAAGATCGGGTTGTAGGATGCCTGAATCCAGATTTCCTTCCCGCCGTTTCCGATTCGCTTGTATTCGGCAGTCTGATACTCACCACGGTTGAGCTTCGCCCAGAATTCGCGATAGGCCGGGCTTTCCCGCTCACTCGGTTCGACGAACATGCTGTGGTGTTTGCCCTGGATTTCCGCAAGCGTGTAACCGAGCGTCTTGAGGAAATTCTCGTTTGCCGTGATGATCGTTCCATCCATCTGGAACTGGATCACCGCTTGCGATTTGCTGATGGCAGCAACCTGCTCCGCATCATCCCTCGCAGCTGAATTCGTACCCCATGAAAACATTTCCATCCCCCCGTATGAGTCTCGACAAAACGGCCTACCTAGCAAACCAATATTCAGCCTTCGAGTATCGATCAGCGTCCGTAATTTGCGGTGAAGCTTTTGCAAGCGCCTCATTATGAGGCCATAGAACGCAATAGGTTCACCACGAACGCGATCCGCGATGCCTTACGCAGGCAGGACAAGGCGTTCCCGCACCCGGGTGCGCCGCATCAGGAATGAAGCGATCTGATCGCGGACTTTCGGTAACGGAACAATTCCGACGGCGTCGTTGGCCTGATCGAGGATCAGTTCCTGCATTTGCCACGGCAGATCATTCCAGCAAAGCAGGACCGAAGCCCCCAAATGTTGAAGCATCATTTGATCGGCGGTTAGCGTCTGGCATTCACACATGCATCTCTCTCCTGTCTAAAATTGGTATAGATTCGTGTCCTCTAAGCGCCGTTCGCCACGGTTATGCCGGTTCCATTGCGATTGAGGTGCGCCAGATTGAATCCTCCAGACTTCACCGTGCTGTCACCGCGGCTTGCCTGGCCAAAGAATGACTGCGATAGAAACCTGAACAGGTCGGGCTGCTTGGCGACGCAATCCCGGCGCTCGCAAAGCAGCAGTCGGGCGGCCTTCAGCTGCGGCAGGTAGTATTCATTGGCCTGAACCAGGCCGGGCATCGGCATGTCAGCAGGCAGCACCATCAGGCCCGCGCCGGCCCTGGCGGCGGCGAGTGTCGCGTGATGATCGGGACTGGAAAATGCAATTCGATAGCTGATGCCGGCCCGTTCGAGCGCCGCTGTCATGACTTCGTCGGTGATCTGGCCTGGCCATTTAAGGACGGGGATCGGGGCTCCCGGACTTAAAACGAAATCGTTCGAGCGCACCCAGACCAACGGCACGTCGCGCTCATCAATCATGCGAAAGGAGAGATCGAGCTCGGCGTCCTGTGCACCCAGCGCCAGCGCGGCGTCGATAAATCCCATGCGCAACGCCGATAGAAGTGCCGTCGAATGATCGACGACAATCGCCAGCCGGCTGAAATCGATCTCGCCCTTGTTGCCGAACAGTGCTTCGGCGTAAAGATTGCTGATCCCCAGGCGAACGGATCGATTTATCTCGCTGTCGCCGCGCAAGCGCAGTAGCTGATCATTGGATTCAATGATACGCCGGGCGTGGAGGACAACGACCTGCCCCAGGTCGGTGACGATCGAGCCGGTGGACGCCTTCTTGAAAACAATTCCGCCGACCAGGTACTCGATCCTCTTCAGCTGTGCGCTGAGCGCTGGCTGGCTCAATCCGAGTAACGGTGCCGCCTTCGTAAGGCTGCCCATATCGGCGATGCAGACCACGGATCGGAGTGCTTCCATCGGAATGTTCGTCAAACGTCTGTAGCTTTGCATGAAAACCCCCAATTGCGTGGCCACACCGGCCACATTTCTAGAAAGGCACCGCCCCTCGCGCACGGAACGTCCACGAGGTGAAATTGCCGCCGAGCCCGCCCAATTCTGCTGCGGACGAGAACTTGAGGCCGTAGTCGGTGGTGACCGCCACGCCGCCAAGGAGGCGCGCCGACGCTCCCTGCATCGCGGCTGGAATCGCCGCCCCGCCGGCATCGTCCTTGGTGAAATAATTGTCGGCATAGACTCCGGCGAAGGGCGCGATCGCCGTCGTGCCCGAGAGTGCCCAGCGATAGGTCAGCTTCGCTCCGACGCTCGCG
>JANLQV010000272.1:0-4663 GCA_031368025.1 Sphingomonadales bacterium
GCCGTCATGGCGGATTCTGGTGACCTTGGTGTTCTCGAAAACCCGGGCCCCGCCCTGCTTGGCGCCCTTGGCTAACGCCATCGTGATATCGACCGCATTGGCATAGCCATCGCTCGGAATATGAATGCCGCCCACCACATCATGGACGCTGACGATCGGCGCGAGGTCCTTGATCTCTTGCGGCGTCACAACATGGACAGGCAAGTCAAAAACCTTGGCCATTGAGGCGCTGCGTTTCAGTTCCTCGAAGCGCTCGGCATTGGTGGCCATCGAGATCGAGCCGCACTGGCGGTATCCAGTCGCTTGGCCGGTCTCGGCCTCTAGCCCGCGATAAAGCTCGCCAGTATATTTTGCGAGCTTGGTCATGTTGATCGACGGCCGCAACTGGCCCACCAACCCGGCCGCGTGCCAGGTCGTGCCGCTGGTCAGCTGCTTGCGCTCGAGCAAGACGACATCGTCCCAACCGATTTTGGTCAAATGATAGGCAATCGAGCAACCGATGACCCCGCCGCCGATGACGACGACTTTTGCTTTTTTGGGGAGTTCAGCCAACGATCAAACCTTCATTTTCGCGTTATCAGGGTCATAGGCCGGGTGCTCCAGCACGGTCGCCTTACGCCGTTCGCCTTGCAGATAAAGGTCGAAGCCTGAACCCGGCGCCGCGTGCTCGATAGGGACACACGCGAAGAAAAGGCTCTTGCCAACGCGGTGACCATAGCCGCCAGACGTGGTCAGGCCGATGCAGTCTTCACCCACCAGGCACGGCTCTGCCCCACGCACATCGACATCCGATGCGTCCACTTCCCCATAGACAATCCGGAACCGGTCCGGGGCATCAAGCGTCGCCTGTTTGCCGACGAAATCATCTTTCTTGAAATTGATGAAGCGTGGCATGTCCGCCTCGATCATCGTTAGCTCGTTGGTGAGCTCAGAGCCCCAGGCCTTGTAGCCCTTTTCCATCCGCATTGTGTTGACAGCATACAGGCCGTAATTGGCGATACCGAATTCCTGGCCTGCTTCCCACACCGCATCATAAAGCGCGGCAAGGTCGTCCATCGCCGGATGCAGTTCCCAGCCAAGCTCTCCGACATAGGAAACCCTCAGCGCGCGTAACTTGATGCCGGCAACGCTGATCTCCTGACCGCTCAACCAGCGGAAGCCTTCGTTGCTCAGGTCAGCATCGGTGAGCTTGGCGAGCACGTCACGCGAACGTGGCCCACTCACCACCAACACACCCAAATCCATCGTCAAATTGCGGATCGAAACATCTTCGTCTGGCAACTTGCTTTGCATCAGCAAGTCCCAGTCCCGCTGTTCGGCTGCAGCGGCGGAGAGGCAATAGAAATGATCATCGGCAAAGCGCGTCACCGTCATTTCGCCATAGATGCGGCCTTGGCGCGAAAGCGGATGGACAAGGCCGATACCGGCCAGTTTCCTGGGCATGCGGTTTGCGCAGATGCGATTGAGAAAGGCTTCCGCATCCGGCCCGGTCACATCATATTTGGCAAAGCCCGACAGATCGAGCACGCCAACGCGCTGTTCAACCGCGCGGACTTCCTCACCGATCACAGCGAATGTGTTGGTACGCTGATAGCCACCCTCTTCCTCGCGACCGTCGAGCGAAAACCATTTCGGGCGTTCCCAGCCATAGGTTTCGCCAAATACTGCCCCTGCCGCCTTCAGAGGCTCGTATAGCGGGCTGGTCTTTTGCGGTCGTCCATCTGGCTCTTCTTCGCCGGGAAGGCGCGTGGTGAATGTCATTCGATAATCGAGGAACACCTTGTCCCGACTATAATTTTCGTTGGCAAAAGGCCCGTACCGGCGCGGATCGAATTCGGTCATGTTGATGTCGGCATCACCATACACCATCCACTGCGCCAAGTATTTGCCTGACCCCCCGCCCTGCGCAATGCCGAACGACGTGCCGCAGCAATGCCAAAAGTTCTTAAGTCCAGCGGCCGGCCCGAGCAACGGGCCGCCATCGGGCGTATGCGGGATAGCGCCATTGACGATCCGCCGGATGCCAACCTCACCAAAAATGGGCATGCGCTCGATTGCGCGTTCAAGCCATTTGGAAATGCGATCGAGATCATCGATGAACAATTCGCTGGTCGATGCCCATTCCGGTTGCCCCTTGGGCGCCCAGGCTTCGGCAAGGCCAGTATTTTCATAAACCCCGATCAGCCCGCTTTTCTGCTCCTGCCGAAAATAGCCCGACACATAGGGGCAACGCATGACGGGGATTTCTTCATCACGTTCCATGAAAGCGGGAATGGGATCGGTGACGACATAGTGATGTTCCATATTCGTCACCGGAATGTCGATGCCCGCCATCTGCGCAACCTGACGCGCATAGCAACCCGCCGCGTTGACGACGATCTCGGCACGCACGGTGCCATTGTCAGTCATTACATCCCATTCGCCCGAGGGAAGTTGGGCAAGGCCGGTGACCAGCGTCTTACGGACAATCTTGGCGCCCATATTCTTGGCACCAATCGCCATCGCATTGCACAGACCAGAGGGATCAGCATGGCCATCACTTGTCGTTCGCGCGCCCGCGATAACCCCTTCGGTCGTCAGAAAAGGGTTGATCCGCCGAATTTCTTCCGGGTCGATGATCTCCATGTCGAAGCCGATGATCTTCGAGAATCCATGAATATATTTGAACCAGGCCAGTTCGCGCTCATTGGTTGCGAGACGGATACCGCCCGATTTATGCCAGCTGACATATTGCCCGGTCAGGCCTTCGAGTCTTGGGTAGAGATCATTGCTGTATGCGTGGATCTTGGCGAGATTGAAGCTCCCGGTAATGCTGGGGCACTGTCCCGCGGCGTGCCACGTTGAACCTGAAGTCAGTTCGTCCTTCTCGATAAGCAGGCAATCTGTCCAACCCAGTTCGGCAAGGTGGTACAGCAGGCTTGCACCCATGATGCCGCCCCCGATAATGACTACGCGCGCGCTCGTCTGCATGAAGGATCATTTCCTCTGGAATCGATTACTGACATATTAGGGCGCGACCGCCCGCCAGCACAATTTAGCAATTCGGGTCTATTGGCTCAAAAAATTTCAGGGTGCGAAGCGGCGACTTCTTCGACCAATGATCAATGAGGCCAAAAGACCAACGATGCTCAGGCCCGCAATGACACCGAAATAGATATGGTAGCCGGTCGGCCCGGGATAGCCGTCAAGCAACGCGCCTCCCAGCAGTGGCATAAAGATGTCAGGGGTGAAGCCTATCATCGAAATAAGTCCGGTCGCCGTTCCTGTCATCAAAGGCGAAATCCGGCATTCTTCCAGCAAAGCGAAATAGATGCCGCGATGCGCGAAAATCGCAATTGACGCCAAGACGATATTGGCGATCATCAGGACCACGAGCGACGCGGTGCCGGGCAACGCCGCAAACCCGGCAAAGCTGATAAACAGCACCAAAAATCCGACGGAAACGCTCTGCCAAATACCGATCCTGTCGGCAACCAATCCTGCGAACGCTGCTGCCACAGGCTTCAGCCAAATCTTGCCCGCCGCAATCGAACCAGCGACGACGACACTCATGCCGAATACCTCACTCGCATAGGGTGTGAAATAATAGGCACCCCAATAGGCACAATAGGACGTCATGACGACGATTGCGATCAACCAGACGGCAGGCATTTTCGCAACATCTGCAAAATCTCGAAACCCTGATTGCTGCGCATCGTCGCGTGTTGGCGCTCCTGGCGAAATGACCCGCCACGCGATAATCCCCAGCGCGACATGGAGGGTCGCGTAAATCATGATGATTTTGGAAAACGCGGGAACGTCGCCACCCAACTTCGCAAACACCGCGACGAGTATTGAGGCGAGTGCCGCTTCGGAAACGCCACGCCCTGCTTCCAAAAGACCAAATGCCCGTCCTTGCTGTTCGGGTGGCGCCCATTCGCGCGTCGCTTTGATCAGAGCGCCCCACATCATGCCCGTAACGGTAACGCCCCATAGCGCGTGGATAACGAGCGCGACCGGATAGGATGGAAAGGTTGAAAACACAAAGCCAAGCAGGCCCGTGGAAACCAATGACAATGAAATCAGCAGGCGCGGAGACACCCGGTCCGCAAGCCACCCGCCGAACGGATATGTCACCAGAGAGGCCATCCCGAACACGGCCGTCAGCATCCCGGATTGGGTGTTGTTGATCTTTAGCGCCTGTTGCAGCGGCTCATAATAAAGTTCGCGCAGGAATGGCAGAAGGTAGATCACGGTGCCGGAAAGGCCGAGCACCGCCATCACCAGCCATTTACTGGCTGAATTCATATGCACGCGACAGGCGGGTTAAATTCCATGCAGCTGAGGCTAGGTAGCGCCTGCCTGCATGTCCATGTCTATTCACGCACCGCAGATCGCGATAAACCGGCTGGACGGCTATGGAGCGCCCGATGACAGACGAAGTGAACATGCAAGAATCATTGCCGAGTGCAGCCTATGTCACTCCGGAAAGCTTCGCGCGCGAGAAGGATCAGCTGTTTGCGCACAGCTGGTTTTGCAGCGGACGTGTAGAAGATATTGCCGAACCTGACAGCGCGATCGTCATCGATCTCCTTGGTGAAAGTGTTATCGTCGCACGGCTGAAAGACGGCAGTTTGCGCGCCCATTACAATGTCTGCCGCCATCGGGGTTCGCGACTGTGCGG
>JANLQV010000198.1:0-1907 GCA_031368025.1 Sphingomonadales bacterium
TTATGGCCAACCTGGAATCCGGCCGGTTCGTGACGTAGTTGCGGATCTGCGCGTGGATTACAACGTGACGCAACTCTCCACATTCTCGCTCGTCGGAAGCCGCGGCATTGAAGAAGCCATTGTTCCAAACGCCGCGGGCTATGTCGCCAGCAAGATCGGCCTTCGCCTCGATCACGAACTGTTGCGAAACCTTATGGTTAATTTTGGCATCGACTATCAGCGCGATGATTTCAAGGGAATCGCGCGCCTTGACCGTCTCGTCCGGTTCAGCGCGGGCGCCGCGTATACCATGTCTCGTAACGTCGTGATCACACCTGCCCTCGATTATGTGCATCGAAGAAGCAATGGCGTGTTTGCTGGACCCAACTTCAAGGAGGTGCGGTTTGTCATGCGTGCTTCGTTTCGATTCTGAAGGCGATCATGTCGCGTGCGGCAACGCGTGCGCATTTTCACCAAAGCTAGTCCGCGACTTTAACCACGGGGAACCGTAATGTACCAAGACAGGATCGCATGGTTCGATGATCGACAGGATCTTGCCGGAGTTTATTCCCGGTTCAAGCGGCACACGCCCCTGAGCGCAGCGATCATCTTTTCCTTCGTCGTCCTCGCGATCATCGCAACCCAATTCATGCCCAAAAAATATACCGGTAAAGTTCAATTGGCCTTTGCCCCACAAAGCTCGATTATCAAGAACATCGCTGATCCAGGGTTGAGCGACCTTGCCCGCGAGGCCGAGATTGAGGCCCAGCTCCAGTTTGCCCGATCGCTCGCGGTTGCAAATCAGGTGGTCGAAACGCTTGATCTGGCAAAGGATCCGGAAATTGCGAACGAAGCCAAGCGCTTCAAATCGGGCGGAGCCGATGCCGTCGCAGCGGCGGTTCTCGATAATTTCGGTGCCCGGCGGGTTGGCCAGACACCGCTGATCGAATTGACGTTCACGTCGAGCAATCCGATCACGGCGGCCAAAGTGGCAAATGCGTTCGCTGACAGCTACCTCCAAAATCAGGTCACGCAAAAGCTGGCCCAGTCCAAGTCCACCCTTGGGCAACTTGATGTGCGCGTCGAATTGCTGCGGTCTCAGGCTGAGAGCGCAGATGGCGCAGTCGCCGAGTATCGCGTCCGAAACAACCTGGTGGGCAACCCGGATTCGGTTGCGCTTGAGCAGGAAATATCGGCGATCAGCACCGATCTCGCCAACGCCCGGGCGGTTTCAGCGGAAGCAAACGCAAGACGCGCAGCGGCAGCCCGGTCGACCATCATCGGAAGCAATAGTGGGCCGATCGATAATAGCACATTGTCGGGACTTCGCGCGCAGCGCGCTGAAGTAATCCGCAAGCAGGGAGCGCTTTCCGCGCGCTATGGGGAGCGGCATCCTCTTATTCTTGACACGCGGGAAGAACTTGCCCGGATCGACGGAGAAATTCGGGGCGAAATGCGCGGCCTTTCGGCTTCAGCCGGGGCCGAATCCAACATTGCCGCAGCCCGGGCAGCATCATTGGCGGCCAGCCTTGGCAACGCGCGTTCGAGACTGGTGGCCAATGTGCGCGGGGGCGTTGGCCTGGCGGATCTCGAGCGCAAGGCTTCGATTGCCCGCGAGCAATATCAGAATCTCCTCGGCACAAGGAGCCAGGAAACGGCCCGACGCGCACTTTTTCAGCCTGATTCCCGGCTGGTCTCGCCGGCGACCCCGCCGCTATCAGCCAGTTCGCCAAACGTTATGGTCAATATTGTCCTCGGCTTCGCGCTCGGCCTCGCCATTGCGCTCGCCACGGCCTATTTCCGCGAGCGTTGGTCGCAGTGCCTGAATACGATCGATGACATTGATCGCCTTCTGGGTGTCGAATTTCTCAATTCCGTGCCAACGCTCCGGTCATCGATTGACGCTCCAAAGACGAATGATCCGTCCG
>JANLQV010000200.1:0-13491 GCA_031368025.1 Sphingomonadales bacterium
GGCACCCCCGTCACTCAACATTGGCTGGCTCATCGGCGCCTCGGCCGAGAGGATCGAGAGCTTTTCATTGGCACGCACCATAGCGCGCTCGATGAACAGCCCGTCGATACGGCTGGGATTTTCGATGGCATCGGTCAATCCGCGACCTGGCTCGAGATCAAGCGACAATGCGCCCGTGCCAAAATGGACGTCGAGATCGAGCAGTGCCGTCGAACGCTTGTTTCCATCGCTGAACAACCAGGCAAGCGATGCGGCAATTGTCGAAGCGCCGACACCGCCCCGTGCGCCAACAATAGCGGCAGTCATGTGTGGCCGGTCAGCCGCGACGTCGTTGTGCTTGGGGCCATTGAGTACGGCCTGTGCATGGGTGAACGCTTCGCGCAATTGGTCGGCGCTGAATGGCTTCAGCAGATAATCCTGGATGCCGCTGGCGACGAGATCGCGATACAGGCGCACGTCATTGACTTCGCCCGCAGCGATAACGACCGTTCCCGGCTCGCAAACTTCGGCCAGAGCGTTGATATCGTTAAGCGGATCGCCCGATTCCGAGAGATCGACGAACAGGATGTTCGGGCTCGCGGAGACCGAAAGCGACTGGACCGCGTTACGCAGCCCGCCCTTGTTGATCTTTTCGATCGGCCAGCCAAGCTCGACACAGACAGGGCGGATCGTATCAGCCGTTGCATCGTCGCAGACATAGGCTGCAATGGGATCGCGTGTTGTCGCACCGGGGCGACTGGGAGACCAGGGCGCGTTCATCAGTTGCTCCTCGAACGTTCTTGTTTCAACTCTCCGGCTCCAGTAGGCGCCTTGTCACGATAGGACTTGATCGCCTTGGCAGCCGTAGAGGCATCGTTTGCACCGGTTGCGCGCTGCCCGTAGATCAAGTCTTCCGGGTTCGCGACCATCGCGGCCAGATTCGCATTCACACTGCAACCGAAGTTCGACATTGTGTTCGAATTCATATCATTGCCGCCCTTGTCGCTCCAATCAGGACAATTGGGCACATTCGCCGATGTGCGGCTGACAACGATGCGAACTTTCCCAGGGGCAATCTCTCCAGCCGTGACAGGCGCGGTTGCATCGACCAACATCCCATATCGTGCTGCGAGTTTGGCAATGGCGTCGCGCGTGGCTTCACCTTCGCTTCCGCCGGGAACGTCGATCGAAACCCGATCGCCGTAGCCAAGCCTCAAGGATTCGAACCAGCCCGCAACGCGGCCTTCTTCGCCTTGCGCGAGTCCGTCATAACCTGTGCCAATATCGAGCACATAGTTGGATTTGCTCACGACCGGCTGGTGAACTGATTCAAGACCACGATTTTCTGTGCCGCACGCACTAAGCGCGATGCTCATACCAATCAGGGTTGCAAAGTTGGTTGCACGCATGACTTTCATCTCCATGATTGGGGTCAGTTTCCGCTAAAGCCGGGAGCGGCTGCCTGTTCCGAAGCCTTTGGCTGACGATCGCGTGTCGGAGTCGCGTTGGCGCCGACAGACGGGGCAACGACTGTTGCGGGCGGAGCCATTGTTGGAACCGGACGTTTTTCACCTGAATTTCCAGAATGGCTCTGGCCGAGAAGGACGCGTCCGGCATCGGTGGCGGCCTTGAAGCCGTCCGTCGGGAGCGCAATTTGGTTCGCCGAAACCGGCTTCACCAGATAAGGCGTCACGATGATAACAAGCTCGGTTTCACTCTTGCGATATCGCGTAGATCGGAACAGTGCGCCCAGAACCGGCACATTACCGAGCCCCGGCGCACGGTCGATCGCATTGGTCTGCGAATTGCGCAGCAGTCCACCAATCATGAATGACTGGCCGGATCCGAGCTCGACCGTCGTTTCCGCGCGGCGAGTTGTGATACCGGGAACATTGTAACCGTTGAGAACAATTGAACCTTCTGTAGAAAGTTCCGACACCTCGGGGCGGACCCGCATCGAAATCCGGCCATCACCAAGGACAGTGGGGCTGAACGCCAGGCTCACACCGTATTGCTTATACTCGATTGTGATTTGGCCAAGCGTTTGCGAAATCGGGATTGGGAATTCGCCACCCGCAAGGAAGCTCGCGGTTTCGCCTGAAAGGGCCGTCAAGTTGGGCTGGGCAAGCGTGGTGACTAGGCCTTCGGTTTCGGCCAGATCAATTGCCGAAGCGAAGTCGAGCCCGAGGAATTTTCCGGCAAGACCGATCGATGTCTTGCCAGCTCCGAGACCTAGATTCGAGAGATTATAGGCAGTTCCTGCTGAGCCGATGACTGGCAATCCGGTTGCTGGATTGATCGGAATGTTACCAATCGCGCCAGGGAAGAAATTGGAGGCCGGAACCTTCGGGAAATCGGTCGTCGGAATATCTCCGATCGAGCCAAAATTACGCCCTTGCGCGACCCCGAACAGGAATCCACCGGTTGTATCGCGATTCATCAAATTGACGCCGAGCTCCTTGACAAGACTGCGGCTGACTTCTGCAATCTTGACCTGAAGGTTCACCTGCAACGGCGTTGCCGTGCGCAGGCGACTGACCACCTTTGTATCGTCACCGACAAAAGCCTGGACGAGACGTTCGGCTTCAGCGCTGTCCTCGGGCCCCGAAACTGTCCCAGTCAGCAACACAAGACCGTTCATCGGCGTGCTCTGGATTGCGGCCTCTGGCATTGCGAGTTTCAGCATAGTGTCGATCGAATTGGTGTTGGTACCAGCCCGGACATTGGCCGAGTAGACAACTGCGCCGGATTTCGACGTTGCAAACACGCTCGATTCACCAGATGCTTTGGCGAACACATAGATCTGCGTGGCCGAGCGAACCTGGACATCCGCGACCTTTTCGTTCGCGACAAAGACATCGCTGATCGGGCTGGAAAGGTTGATGAGCTGGCCGCGACCGACCGAAAGGTTCAGGTCGGTTGCCGGTTTTTGCGTGCTTGGGCCGCCGTGCGATACCCTCACATCGGGGCGGGCGCGGTTCCGGGCGGGTGCCGCACCGGCACCAATCGCCGTCACCAGCATGGCCGAGCTGACCATGATTGTCGTGGCGCGCACCAGCGAGGCGCTCGTGAAGAGCTTGGTCTTTTTCATCTTACTTGCCTCCGACCGAAATGAGATCCGGTGTCCTGTTGCTCCCGCGGAGAATCTTCACCACCGGACCCATAGATAGAGCATCAACCGCGCCGCCGCCTGAAGGTGCCGCACCGCCAGGCGCAATCACCTGACGCGGGACCGAGCGACGCTGGAACCGCGATACATCGGCGCCGGTCACAAAGGTCGTGTCGGTATCGACAGGGCGCGAGGCGACAGCGAGAAGCATGCGCTTTTCAGCTTTGGGATCATTGCCTTCGGGCACCCTGACTTCACCGGCGGCAATGGCGCGCTCCAGTTCGGCAGTATTGTCTGCGATCGAACGGAGTGAGAGCGAAACCTGACCGATTGTCTGGGCGACCGCAATTTTTTCGGCGATACGCGGGGTCGATTCGAGCGTGACAGTGGCCACAACCTTGACAAGCTTGTTGCCCTCATCATCCTCGGGAAGCGTCGACTGATCGACTGCGAGGACGCGAACGTTGCGCACGAATGTTTCAGATGTTTTGAGGGCACCGCCGCCGCCGTCTCCGGCAACCGTCTGCGTTAATACAAGATCAACACGATCCCCTGGGAAGACGAAACCCGCAACGCCGCTTTGCGCCGAAACCGGCACGGTCACTGCGCGCATCCCGGGCCCGAGAGCCGCAGCGAGGAAGCCACGGTCACCCGATTTGACAAGTGCGCCCTTGGTGAGAGGCTGTCCGGCCGTCACGGCAGCGCGAACCACCGTTCCCTGCAGGCTGGTCGGATCGGCCTCGCCTTTTAGATAATAGGCATTCTCGATCAGCTCCGATGGCCAAGGCTGATAGCGAAAGCTGTCTGTCTCGATGATCGTGCCAACCGGCAGCGAACGCGTCGCCACGAGAATCTGCGGGCCATCCTTGGCCGGCATCAACGATGCAGCTGCCTGGGGGGCCGAAGCCTGACCAAACATGCTCTTGGCCATAAAGGCAGTGCCGCCCGCTATAATCAGCGCAACGACTAGCAGGACAATCTTCTTTGCATCCATGATGCCAAACCCCCTGGTTTACAGGTAAAACCCAATAGAAAGCGTCTTCACCCAAATTGGTTAAGATTTCGTTCGTAGATTGCCCAAAGTCCGGCGAGGGAAATGGCAAGGCCATAAGGAATCTCGAGCGGAGCCTGGGATTTCGAAAGTTTGTGACGAATCAGCATCACGACGGTGAGCACGCCTCCGGCCAGTGACATGACGATCACCAGTCGCAGCATGACGAGTCCGGGGAACCACAATGCCAGGCCACCGAGCAGCTTGACGTCACCACCGCCCATGGCCCCCATCGCGAACAGTCCGGCGCCGATCGCAAAGACAAGAGTTGCGATGCCGATCTGGACGGCAATATCGGGCCACCAGCCCAGCCCGGTTACCCACCAATAGAGCGGTGCGGTCAGCGCAATTGTCGCAGTAAGCCAGTTATCAATGCTGCGTCGCTGCCAGTCTGTCACGGCTCCTGTAAGAAGGAGCAATGCCAGCAGGCCAAGAAGCACAAATTCGGGTGTTCCGATCGTCATAAGCCTGTGCCAATAGAGGCAACCACTTACGAAAAAGTAACCATAGGCATGACTTCTTCTCTCAATGTTCGGCGCAGCTATCCGGCAGGATCAAGGCTTGAGAGCGTGCCTGCGCGCGACGGCTGGCCCTTGCGCAGTTTTGAATGGCTGGCGGAAAGTGAACCCCGCGGATCGATCCTGTTTCAGGGCGGACGCGGCGATATCATCGAAAAATATCTCGAACTGTTTGACCATTGGCATCGCGAAGGATGGAATGTCACTGCGTTCGACTGGCGCGGCCAGGGAGGATCGGGCCGGATGGCGGCGGATGCGCATGTTGGCCATTGCGTCGATTTCGGCGTCTGGATTGACGATCTGGCCGCGTTTTTCGCGGATTGGCAAACGCGGATGCCGGGGCCGCATATCGTGATGGGCCACAGCATGGGCGGGCATCTTGTCCTGCGTGCGCTGTCCGAACGACGCATCGCACCAGATGCAGCCGTGCTTGTCGCGCCGATGCTCGGTTTCGAGACGAAGCCTTTGCCGCTTGGCCTTGCGGCGTGGCTGGTGCGGCAACTGGCAAGACTGTGGCCCGAGCGCGCGGCCTGGAAAGTCAATGAACGCCCTGCCCCGCGCGGTGCATCGCGGCAGCGCTTCCTGACGCATGACGATGATCGCTACAGCGATGAACTCTGGTGGAAAAAGGAAAAGCCTGAACTCGAGCTAGGGCCACCGAGCCTCAAATGGCTTGAACAAGCCTATGGCTCCGTGCTCAGGCTGGGCAAGCCGGGGGCCGTCGAACATGTTGCAATTCCGATGCTTATGATCGGCACAAGGGGGGATCAACTGGTCAGCCCCGCAGCCATCCCACATATTGCCGCACGGTTGCCCAACTGCACACTCAAAATGTTCGAACCGGATGTCGCGCATGAGATCCTGCGCGAACGCGATGGCCCGCGCGATGAAGCCATCGCCCTGATTGACGTGCTACTGGGCCAAGCCAAGGCCGCCACATGACATATTTTGATGTTGGCATTGTGGGTGGAGGCATGGCCGGAGCAAGCTTGGCCGCCGAACTGGCCGCTGACATGTCGGTCGTCATCCTGGAGGCGGAGAGCCAGCCCGGCTATCACGCAACCGGCCGCTCTGCGGCATTCTGGCACGAAACATATGGCGGGCCAAACGTCCAGCCGCTATCCAAGGCGTCGCTTGGCTGGCTTTCAAAGCCGCCCCCCGACCTTGGTATCGACACGTTTCTGGCGCCGCGCGGTGCGATTACACTGTGCCGCCAAGGTGAACGGGCGAAGCTTGAAACCTTTGCTGCCTCTTTCGCTGCCAACAAGCTCAACTTTGAATGGCTCGACCGGGCGGGGCTCGATTTATATTGCCCAGGGTTGCGATCTGACTGGAGTGATGGCCTGCGGGAACCCGACTGTGCCGATATCGACGTGGCCGGGGTGCATCAGGCATTTCTCAGGCTTGCAGCACAGCATGGCGCCACACTGCGCTGCAACACCAGGCTTATGTCAGCAAACCGCGTGGACGACCGCTGGTCACTGGAAACCCACGACGGCTCTTTCAGCGCGGGCATCCTTGTCAATGCTGCCGGGGCTTGGGCCGATGACGTTGCAACCAGCGCGGGCGCGAAGCCGATCGGCATCTCTCCATTTCGTCGCACGATGGTCCAGCTCGCGTTCGATCGCGCGATCCCGAAGACGCTGCCGCTGACCATTGACGTCAACGGCCAGTTCTATTTCAAATCGGATGGCGCAGGCGGCGTCTGGTTAAGTCCGCATGACGAAATCCCCTCACCACCGACGGACGCCGCGCCTGAGGAACTGGACGTGGCGATCGCCATCGACCGGCTTGAACAGGTTGTCGAATGGCAGGTGAGAAAGGTGACGCACAAATGGGCCGGCTTGCGCAGCTTTGCGCCTGACCGCCTGCCCGTCTACGGTTTCGACGTCGATGTGCCCGGCTTTTTCTGGTTTGCGGGACAGGGCGGCTTCGGCATCCAGACGGCGCCTGCCGCGGCAAAGATCGGCGCAAGCCTTCTTACCGGCAAAAGCGCCGATCCGATGGTCGCCCATATCGACGTGGGACGCTATGCGCCCCGACGCTTCATTTGATGGTGGTGATTTCGGCTGAGCCCGAATTCTGGACGTTTTCGATGCACTTCATCGCACCGGCCTTTGCGGCATAACCTTCGCTCGCCGTCGCAAGGATGTTGCCGTTTCCGTGGCGCAGCCGCCAACGATGCTCACCCTTTTTGTCCTTGTACACTTCGAACTTCATAATCCGACTCCCGACAATGGAACCGAGAGTTATGCACCGCTTGCCCGCGCAATCAAGGCTGCATCGCTTGCCAGCCCGTCGGCCCGTTCATTGTCAGCATCACCGGCGTGGCCCTTGACCCAGACCCAGTCGATCCGGTGCCGTTCGGTCGCAGCAAGAAGCTCTTGCCAAAGCTCGGCATTTTTGACGGGCTTCTTGTCCGCTGTGCGCCAGCCATTGCGCTGCCAGCCATGAATCCAGCGCGTGATTCCATCTTTCACATAGACGCTGTCGGTGACGAGCGTGACGTGGCAGGGGCGTGTTAGTGCCTCGAGACCGCGAATCGCGGCGGTCAGTTCCATCCGATTGTTGGTCGTATGCTTTTCGCCGCCGGATAGTTCTTTCTCGCGCTCTCCCGACCGGATCACGACTCCCCAGCCACCGGGACCGGGATTGCCCTTACAGGCCCCGTCCGTAATCACTTTCACCTTTGACAATTCACTCATGAGGTGGCGTAATGTTCAAGTCGGCGCAGGAAAGCGAGCGGGTCCTTGCGCGTCACCAGCGCATCGGCTGGCGTGTTGAGCCAATCCCATGCACGCGTCAGAAGGAAACGCAGGCAGGCGCCGCGCGCAAGGATTGGAAAGGCTGTGCTCTCGGCATCGCTCAACCCGAACGACTCCTGATACCCCGCAAGGAGCGCATCGCCCACCTGCCGATTGAATCCCGTGCCATCCGCCTCAAAGCTCCAGGCGGCATGCGTTACTGCGACGTCCCAAGCCCGCAATTCGGTGCAGGCAAAGTAGAAATCGATCAGTGCACCAACCTTGTCCCCCACCATAAGGACATTATCGGGAAACAGGTCTGCATGGATGACGCTGCGCGGAAGAGCGACAGGCCAGCGCGCGTTCAAGAAAGCGCATTCCTGTGCCACGCGCTCTTTGAGCCCGGCCTGGATCGCATTGAGATCATCGCCACAACGATCGGCGAGCGCAAACCAGCCTTCTGGCCCAAGGCTGTTGGGGCGGCTCATCGGGAAACTTTCTGCTGCCCGATGAACCTGACCGAGCGCCACGCCGACCGCTCTGGCTTGTGCAGGCGTCGGGTGCGAGACGGAGAGGCCCGCTGCAAATTCGATCAGAGCGATGAACTTGCCCTCCCAGCGGATCGTTCTGGCACCATCGCTTGTATGCCGCGCGCGTGGCACCGGACAGCCATTATCCGCAAGATGGTCGATGAGCGAAAGGAAAAACGGCAGGTCGTCCGCGTTCACCCGCTTTTCGTAGACGGTCAGGATGAAGCGTCCCTCAGACGTTTCGACCAGATAGTTGCTATTCTCCACACCCTCGGCGATGCCCTTGGCGGAGACAAGTTTACCCGCGCCAAAAGCGAGGACAAGATCGGCCATGTCTTCTGCCGCGATATGCGTATAGACCGCCATTGCGTCAGGCGCGGTTCAGTTGGCAAAAGGCAGGACGTGCAATCATTGGGTCCAGCCCCGTAAAGGAGGGATTTACCTGACGCAATTCGCTTGATTGCTTAGGGTAAAGTCGCTTGTCTGTCATGATGCGTTTCTCAGTTCCTCCCCGCCGGATAGTGTTGCTGCTCGGCGCATTGATGCTGGCGATCTTTTTCGGCGCCTATCTTGAGCGAAAAGCCATTACCCGACGATTCGCCGATGCCGAATTCGCCGCCCGGAAAGTCCACGCGAAATATGAAATCAAGGCGATCGGCCCAACAGTTCAGCGGATCGAGCATGTTATCCTCGGAGATCCAAAGGCTCCCG
This sequence comes from Sphingomonadales bacterium, assembly GCA_031368025.1. GTDB lineage: Bacteria > Pseudomonadota > Alphaproteobacteria > Sphingomonadales > Sphingomonadaceae > Aquisediminimonas. Next base: position 8,643 of record JANLQV010000200.1, read on the forward strand.
ACCTGACCGCAGACTGGGTTGAGGTGCAGCTTGGCCTTGGTCTTTCGGGTATCGGCATCCGTTCGCTGCGCGCGAGCGGCGTGCGGCTGCATGGCCGTCTGGTGAATCGCAGGCTGAGCTTCGGTGCTCTGGACCGCCTGCTCCCGGCCCCGAGCAAACAGCCATTCAGTCTGCCAGACATTGATATCGCCCTGGTCGATACACAGATGGCGATCGATACCGGCTTTGGCCGGGTGACGGCGAGAATCGATGGCCGGGGCAATCTTGCCAGCAGCTTTGCCGGCCACGTGCTGGCGGATGTATCGCAGGTCCATGTCGGCAAGGTCGAGGCGACCGGCATAGCCTCACGACTCAAGGTTTCGACAATAGGCCGACGGATCGAATTTTCCGGGCCGGTTACGGTGGGGCGGCTGCTGTTTTCGGGAAACGCGCTGCGTGCCGGGTCGTTGCAGGTGAAGGGACATTCGAACGAATCCTTCACCAGCGTCGCGGCCAGTTGGGCAATGACCGCTGCGGTTGAAAAACTGGCCTATGGCGCGGCGCAGCAAGTCCGCGGGGATGGCCGATTCGATCTTGACGATGGCAGTCAGCGGCTCACGGCCAGACTGCAACTGGATGGGGCGAGGCCCGGAGCCGAAATGCAGTCACGGCTGGCGACAGCCCTCCCGCAGGGCGCTGGCACGCCTGCGGAGCCTCTGGCTCGCCAGCTTCGGCAGTCCTTTGCCATGCTTGAACGCGGAGGCGTCGTGACTCTCCCCGTCGAATATAGGGCTTCCGCCGGGCAGCGCGCACTGCTGGCTGGGCCACCCGCCTTGCTGGCCACATCCGGCGCGCGGCTGATCGGCAGCGGACGGGGATTGATCGTGCAGCTTGATCGTGGGCAAGCGAGTTTTGACGGTGTATTCGGGCTCTCCGGCGGTGGATTTCCTGCGGGCACCGCGCGGCTGGCGCTGATGGACGGGGCGTGGTCCGGCACCGCGCGATTCCAGCCTTATCGCGCAGGCAGCGCCCGGCTTGCCCTCGCACCGGTGGACCTCCATTATTCCAGCACTGGTCTGGGCCTGCGCACGACGGCCCTGCTTGACGGGCCGCTTGGCGGTGGCCGGATTGTGGGCCTGAACATGCCGATCATATTGCGACCAGGACAGGCGCCGATGTCAGGCTGCTTCGCATCAGCTTTTCAATCGCTCGACATTGGCGGGCTGCATCTTGCTCCCTCCTCCTTCAAGACGTGCGTTTCGGGCAAGGACGCGCGCATCGCCTCCCCAAAGCTTGCCGGGCGCCTTGGGGCCGCACCCATCCAGATTGCCGCGGCCAGCGCCCGGATCGGTTTTTCCCGCAGTGACTTTACGATCACCGAGATCGCGGGGGGGCTCGGCGAAATGGATCGTCGCTCGCTTTTCAAACTCGATAGCCTTTCGGGAGTCTTCGGAAAGGCGGGCGCAAAGGGCCAGTTTTCAGGCCTTTCCGGTCAGATCGGAAAAGTGCCTCTGAAGATTTCCGAAGGCCGCGGAGGCTGGCAGTTTGCCGCCAGCATCCTCGCGGTGAAGGGCGGCCTCAGGGTCGCCGATAGCGCAGCAGATCCGCGATTCAATCCGCTTGTGTCGGATGATTTCGCGCTGCGTCTCGCCGACAACATCATCGAGGCTCATGGCATTGCGCGCGAGCCCAAGAGTGGCGCGCGGGTGGCAGACGTTCATATCAGGCATGATCTGTCGCCCGGAACCGGCAGCGCAACGCTAGACGTCGCCGGTTTGACCTTTGGCCAGAAACTCCAGCCGGAAATGCTGACCAGCACCACACTTGGCGTCATCGCAAACGTCGTCGGCCAGATTGACGGTCAGGGCGTCATTCGCTGGACGCCCGACGGTGTTTCCAGTTCGGGCAGGTTCCGCACGGACAGTCTGGATCTTGCCGCGGCCTTCGGTCCGGTCACTGGCCTGAGCGGCGAGATTACCATGTCTGATCTGCTCGGCCTTGAAACAGGAACCGGCCAAAGCGTCCGCATTGCGTCAATCAACCCCGGCATTGCGGTTCTGGACGGCACGATCCGCTACCAGTTGCTCCCTGGCCAGAAGGTGCGGATCGAGGGCGGGCGCTGGCCGTTTGCTGGCGGGTGGCTGATCCTTGAGCCGACGATGTTCGATTTGACGCAGGCGGCGGAACGTCGGCTGACTTTCCGTGTCGAAGGGCTGGATGCCGGACAATTCATCAACCAGCTCCAGTTCGAGAATATCAGCGCAACGGGCATTTATGACGGAACGCTGCCGATGATCTTCGACCAACAGGGTGGCCGAATCGAAGGCGGGCACCTGGTCGCACGGAGCGGCGGCACGCTTGCCTATGTCGGGGAAATCTCGAACCAGAACCTGGGGACGATGGGTCGCATTGCCTTCGATGCCCTTAAGTCGATCAAATATGACCGGTTGAGTATCGATCTTGGCGGGCCACTTGACGGCGACGTCGTGACGAGGATCAGCTTTGCGGGAGTCAATCAGGCGCCGATCGAAGGCGTACGGACCAAGCTACCCATCCCGATCCGCGTCACAGGACTCACTAACTTCCCCTTCATCTTCAACGTGACAATCACCGCCCCGTTTCGCAAACTGTTCGACATGAGCCGCACGATCAGCGATCCTTCGCTGCTGATCGAGCGACTCAACCCTAATTTGCAGCGGATTGGCCCTGCCAAAACCATTCAGCCATCAGAAAGCGAGCCCGTGCGATGAAGGGATTGATATTGACGAAGGGGAGACCCGAAGGTTACGCCGGACGCATGAAACCTGCTTCAACCTTGCTGATCGCCGCGACTCTGGCGCTTTTGGCAGGCTGTGTGACGGTAAAGGCGCCAGACAAGCCGATCGAAATCAACCTGAATGTCAATATCAGGCAAGAGGTGGTTTACAGCCTGAAACAGGATGCAAACGACCTTATTCAAAATAACCCGGAGCTATTTCCGAAATGAACAAGACGTTGAAAATCATCGCAGGCCTGACCGCAGGCGCAATCGTCCTCGCAGGCGCTGGCATCGCCATTGCGCAGTCGGGCGGGCTCGTGACGTCGGCGTTGGCCGAAGCCTCGATCGGCGAAAAGGCCGATGGCTATCTTGGCATTCGCGGATCGGCGTCAGCAGATCTCCGCGCTGAAGTCGATGCGATCAACATCAGACGTCGCGCAGCTTACACGCAGCGCGCCGCGCAAAAGGGTGCAACCGTGATGGAAATGGCCGCCTCGGTCGGCTGTGAAACGCTGGCGACGCGTGTCCCGGTCGGTCGCGCCTATCTGCTGCCCGACGGTGTATGGCGCGTGCGGGGTAACGCGCCGATTTCGCTGCCTACTTATTGCGTAGGCTGATCCGACAAATCCCGACGCTAAAAATCGAACTGGAGCCGCGTCGCGAAAGCGTCGCCCTTGGCAGTGGTTCCGTTGACCGCCACTGGCGCGACCACCAGCGGTGAATTGGTGCCCTTGAAGCGGATATAATTGAACAGAATCTTGGTATTCGGATTGAGATACCAGTTAAGCGCACCCGTGATGCTTGTCGCCTTGCGCTTGAGCGGTGAAAGACTGGCATCGCTCAAGTCCAGCGCGTCGTAACGCAGCGCCACTTCGATTGCGCCCCAATCGCCCTTATCCGGGTTGAAATTGACGAAGGGCTTGAGCTTATCAACATTGCCATGCTTCACCGAGCGGGCTTCGCCGGTCAGGAACCAGCTCCCGAAGACGTTGAAGCCGTCAAAATTGACCCTCGGCGCGGGGCCAAAGCGTTCGAGCGACAAATGCCCATATTCGCCCTGTATTGAGAAGGGGCCCCGAATGAGCAGGGCTTCGGCCCCCAGATAATTGGCATCCTTGACGCCAGTGGCCGGGCCGTTCGCCGGATTGGTGCCGGCAATCGCCGCAGAGACGATCCGGCCATCATCGACACGGACATTGGGCCGCTCGCTGACTGTGAGCGCGTTGCCGGGGAAATTTGTCGTGTGGAATGCCGACATGCCGAGATGCACGACCTTGCCCGCACCGAGAACCGGATCCCAGGTGATACGGCCGTTGACCCCGTAGCTTTCATCAGGTGTGGTTGCATTGCGCACGACAGCTTCGCCCGATCCGAACAGGCCGAATGCGGCATTCAGCCTTTCGGACTGGTAGGCCACACCCAGTCCCACCCGCCGCTCAGCGCCGACGGCACCGAACGCATTGCTGGCCATGCCGCGCTCAAGAAAGGTGTTGTTGGTGTCCGATGTGTTCGCTTCCAGCCCATAGGGTGCCTTTTGCTGCCCGACCGTCACCGACCATTGGGGGTTGACGCCATAGGTCAAATAGGCGTCGAGCAAATTCACCGAATTCTTCACGAGTTCGGCTTCGATCCGCCACTTGAAACTCTTGTAGGCGGTCCCATCAAATCCGAAACGGGCACGCCGGATGTCTGTGCCGTTGCTGTAATCATAACCGCCACCGCGCTCATTATACCCCGCATAATCGACCTGGAACACGCCGCGCGGCTTGAACGTAAAATTGTCGCCCACATCGGCAAAGCTGGGCGCGACGCCAGGCTGTGCGGCCTTGGTGGAGCGCACATCGACGCGTTCGACCCGCGATTGCGTTTCGGCGGCCGCCGCCTCAAGCTGGGCATTGCGCTCCTCAAGCTGGTGAACCCGTGCTTCAAGGGCGTCGAGGCGATCCAATACAGCGTCACCCCGTTGATCCTGCGCCATCGCCGGAGCCGTGCTGAGCGCAAACACCGCTGCACCGGCAAAAAATCGTGCACGCATGGTCATCGTCCTTTTTATACAGACTAAGGTCGCTCAGCGATTCGCCGAATTATGCCAACGCCTTATAGAGGCTGAAC
>JANLQV010000294.1:0-6243 GCA_031368025.1 Sphingomonadales bacterium
CGTCGCCGCGCTCCAGATTGCCCTCAGCGATGATATCGACGCCAATATCGCGTCGGTTTCGGCGCGGGTGCGCGAAGCGGCGGCGCGTGGCGCAAAGATCATCCTGCCGCCCGAATTGTTTGAAGGCCATTATTTTTGCCAGACTGAGGAGGATCGCTTTTTTGCGCGGGCCAGGCCAGTCGCAGAACATAAGGCTGTGCAGGCCATGCAGGCGCTCGCGGCTGAACTGAAAGTGTATATCCCGACAAGCTTTTTCGAGGCTGATGGCCCACATTTTTACAACAGCCTGGCGATGATCGACGATGCCGGTGCGATTATGGGCGTCTATCGCAAGACTCATATTCCCGACGGGCCAGGCTATGAGGAAAAATTCTATTTCCGCCCCGGCAATACCGGTTTCAAGGTTTGGCCGACCCGGTACGGCACAATCGGCGTCGGGATTTGCTGGGACCAATGGTATCCCGAAACCGCCCGTGCGATGATGCTGATGGGGGCGGACGTGCTGCTCTTCCCGACGGCGATCGGCGACGAACCTGCCGCCGAAGCGCTTGATACGTCCAGGCTCTGGCGTCGCGCGATGGTTGGGCACGCTGTCTCGAACGTGGTGCCGATCGTGGCGGCAAACCGTACCGGGACGGAAGGGGCGATGCGCTTTTACGGCCACAGCTTCATCACTGACGAGCGCGGTGATTTCATGTGTGAGATGGGAGACGGGGCACAGGGCGTGCTCGATGCGCAATTCGACCTTGAGGTGATCCGCAAGCACCGCGCCACTTTCGGCTTTTTTCGCGACCGGCGGCCCGACATGTATGGCCGGCTCGTTGCAGACATTTGAACAACCCGCAGGAGAAAAGAGATGACCGTTGCCCGCCACTATATCATGACCGCGAAACCGGGCGGGAGTGCGCAACTCGAAACCGCGCTGTCCAACCTCGCCGACGCCGTCCGCAAGGTTCCGGGCAGCATGGGCGTTGAACTGCTGCGCGATGCGGGAGATGAGCATCGCTTCGTCTTCATCGAGAAGTGGGAGTCAATTGCGGCCCACAAGGGCGCTGGTGATCACCTGGCCAGGGAAGCGCTGGCGCCGCTGCGCGATGCAATCGATGGCCCCCCGGAAGGCTGCTATCTCGACTATTTGAAGACCGTCTGATCGCGGTGAGAGGCTGCTACGCGCTCGCGCTCGGCTCGAACAGGCGGCATGTGCGATACGGATCGCCCGAGCATGTGCTGGAAGCGGCATTCGCACGGCTTGATCGCAAGCATGTCCGGCTCGTGGCACGATCGGCCATCATCCGGAGCCGTCCGCTCGGGCCATCGCGCCGCACCTTTGCCAACGCTGTTGCGCTGATCGAGACGCGCTTTGATCCGCCCAGACTGTTGAAACGGTTGAAGAAAATCGAGCGCCAGTTTGGGCGGCGGCGTGGTCCGCGCTGGTCAGCTCGCGTCCTTGATCTGGATATCATCCTCTGGTCCGGCGGTGTCTGGGCCGCGCCCGAACTGACCGTGCCTCACCCTGCGTTCCGCCATCGTTCCTTCGTTATCGATCCGCTCGCGACAATTGGGCCGCGCTGGCGCGATCCGCTCACGGGGCTGACCGTCTGCCAGATGAAAGCGCGCCTTGACCGCAGGCGCCCTGCCGCATAGGGGGTGCGGCCTTGGTGGGGCCCTTAGCTCAGTCGGTAGAGCAACTGACTTTTAATCAGTAGGTCGCTGGTTCGAATCCAGCAGGGCTCACCAAGTTTTTCCATGAATTATCGATCAACGGTTTGCGATGGCGTTCAGTCGGTCATAGTTCAACGAGAGCGTAGGTCGTGTCCTTCGTCACGGGCAAATTCAACGCTCCATCAACCTTGACGATATGGGGTTCGGTATCTGGCCCGCCGATGCGCGCCGAGGTCAACCGATACCGGCCGCGTGCAAGCCCAGCGATGGTCAGTGACACGTCCCTCCCTGCCTTCAGCACGACCACGAGCTTCTGCTTGGGTGTGAGGAAGCCCGCAGCCGAAATATTTGCCTTTGTGCTGCGGGCGGCGATACGGACCGATCCCGGATCGACGTTGTTGAATACCAGCGCAAGCACACGCGCCATCGAAGATAGCTGAAGAAGCGGCGGTCCGCTCTCTTGGTCACGGGCAACGATCAGATTGCCGGGTCGCGCATCATCGTCACCGTGGATCCGTTCGGCGATACTGTATTTTTGCCACGCGCTGGCATCGCCCCGGCTCAGATCGGCGAGCAAGTCATCTATGCCGCCATGGGTATATTCGAGCATGGCCGTATTCATTCCGGCTGCCTTGGCAGCTTCACGAATCCTGCCGAGATCTGATGCGCCTGGCGCGCGGTTGTAGCGATGATACGAAAGTGTCGTCATGCGTTGCCTCGCACCGGGGACACGTCGAATGTCATCAAAATAGGATAGCGCGCGCTGGGCCTTGGCGGTCGATGGCGCAATGATCCCGACATTTGGAAAGCCGGTTGCATCGAGCTTTTCGGTAGCAGAGACGATCGCATTGCCGATTGCCGTTCCGTTCCAGTGGTCGGTGTTATCGGGTTCCACGATGATCTCGAGACTATCGGGCACCAGGCCGTATTTCGTTTTGAGATGCAAAAAGGTAGCAGCGATCAGTTCAGCATATTCGGCCGGATTTTTGGCATGGGACAGCGTTCCCTTGGCCTCGGTCCAGTTGAAATCGACATAGGCCAGGTTGAGCCGAAAGCGCCGCCCCCGAGCTTCGACGCGCTGCTTGACTGGCAATACGATATTCTCCACGCGCCAGTCCAGATCCGAGAAGTGGATCCCTGCCGGGTTGAGCGTGGCCGGATCGGCATTGTCGTTGATCTTCTCGTAAAAATGCTTGTGGTATTCTTGGTACCCGATGCGACCCGCCGCAAATAATGCCCAATAGTCTATCGGATTTTCAATCCCGCTCTTGATCTCGAGGCGCAGGCGGTCGATCCCCGCTTCATCGACCAGCATTGCTGCGAGTTGATCGCGCTGGGCGAGCCAGCTTCCGTCGAAACGATCATTGACCTTGTCGAACTCCCAAACTTTTGCGGTGGCTTCCCATCCGGCAATGGTTTGGTGGTGTTCGGTTGGATCGACGGTCAGAGTCGCATGTTGCTGACCACATCCGGTAGCTGAAAGGCAGGTCCAGATAAGTGCCACCAGCTTTGCGGTGCGGGTGTTGCCCATAATTCCAAGCATTGATCCGTCACCCATCCTATCGTTCAAGTGCCAGGCCAAGCGCCTTGTGCCAGCGTGCCAGGTTGCCGTCGCGCTCTGTATCCGCCATCTCTGGTTCGAAATGCGCAGCGGCGGTCCATTTGGCAGCGACGTCGGCAACATCGGCGAAACAGCCCGTCGTCAAACCCGCCAGCACTGCGGCCCCCCAGGCGGTCGTCTCGTGGCTGACCGGGCGTTCGACTGGCACCGCGAGCATGTCTGCAAGGAATTGGGCAAACCAGCCATTCTGGCTCATCCCGCCATCGATGCGGATCGCTGCGGGTTGCGTTGCACCGTCGCGAGCCATCGCGTCGGTCAGGTCGCGTGTCTGGTAGGCGATTGCTTCCAGTGTCGCGCGGACCAGTTCGTTTGCGCCGGTGTCAAGCGTCATGCCGGTGATCAGCCCGCGAGCGTCAGGCGCCCAATGAGGTGCGCCCAGCCCGACAAAGGCGGGGACCAGGACAACCCCGTGATCGGGGTTGGCTGCACGCGCCATCGCTTCTGTATCTTCCGACGCCGCGACCAGCTTCATCCGGTCTCGCAGCCATTTGACCGCTGCGCCTGCAACGAAGATTGATCCCTCCAGCGCATAGGCCGTCTTGCCGCCGATCCGATAAGCTGGGGTGGAGAGCAGACGGTTGGTACTCGACACAGCGTTCGCGCCGGTATTCATGAGCATGAAGCAGCCCGTGCCATAGGTCGATTTGACCATCCCGGGCGTAAAACAAGCCTGACCGATCAATGCCGATTGCTGGTCGCCCGCCATTCCCGCAATCGGGATCGCGCGACCGAACAGAGCGGGGTCGGTCAGGCCAAACTCGTGGGTATTGTCATGGATCGCGGGCAGCAGGCTTTCGGGAATATCAAAAAGGCGGAGCAGTGCGCCATCCCATTGGCGCGTATGGATGTTGCACAAAAGGGTGCGGCTGGCATTGGTCAGATCGGTTGCATGGACTTTGCCGCCGGTCAGCCGCCAGAGCAGGAAGCTGTCGATCGTTCCCGCCGCGAGTTCGCCGGCCGCTGCGCGCGTCCGCGCGTCGGGGATCGTATCGAGCAACCATTTCAGCTTGGTGCCGGAGAAATACGGATCAAGCAGCAATCCTGTCATTTCCTGCACCATCGGCTCGACGCCATCTGCCTTGAGCGCGGCGCAAAGCCCCGCTGTCCGACGATCCTGCCAGACAATGGCGTTGTGAAGCGGCCTGCCGGTCTTGCGATCCCAAAGGACGATCGTCTCACGCTGGTTGGTGATGCCGATGGCGGTGACATCGTCGGCCATGACATCGCGCGTTACCGCCAGCACTGTCTTCCAGATATCTTCAGCATCATGTTCGACCCAGCCATTCTGTGGATAGATCTGTGGAAATTCCTGTTGGGCGACGCGCTGTGGCAAGCCATCCAATCCAAATGCGATCGCGCGCGAAGACGTTGTCCCCTGATCAATCGCGAGCAGCATCGCCTCTCCCCTCCATGTAACGTGCAAGCTCTGCGGTTTGGGCTTGATCAAACGCCAGCCCCAATTTTGTCCGCCGCCAGAGGATGTCCTCGGCAGTCTGCGCCCATTCGCGGTCGATCAGCCAGTCAACCTCAAGCGCGGTCAGGCCATGGCCAAAATGTTGACCCATTGCGCTTTCATCTTCGGCTTGCGCCATCATGACGCCGAGCGCCGAGCCATAGGCGCGGACCAGGCGGACCGTGCGTTCGAGGCCGAGAAAGGGCCAAAGGGCCCGGCTCCGTTCGATGAATGCTTCATAATCAAGCGGGAGATGGCCGCCGGGGAACGGCCGTTTCCGGGTCACCTCGGTAACGGTGCGGCCGGTCGCCTTGCCCAGTCGTGCCATCGCGTCCTCGGCAAGGTATCGCGCGGTCGTGATCTTGCCTCCAAGCACGTTGAGCAATGGCGCCCCTTCGCAGTCGAGTTCCAGCACATAGTCGCGCGTCGTGGTCCGCAGGTCGTCCGAGCCATTGTCAAAGAGTGGACGGACGCCGGCCCAGCTATAGCTTATGTCTTCATGCCGGTTCTGTCGGACGAACGCGGCATTGGCTGCGTCGAGCAAATAATCGGTTTCGTCGGCACTGATTTCCGGGCTTTCGGGGCTCGGGACTTCGACTTCGGTAGTCCCGATCATCGTTGTGCCGCCAATCCAGGGAATGGCAAAAACGATCCGCCGGTCCGGCTGTTGCAGCATATAGGCATGCGGCCCATCATAAAGGCTGGGCAGGACGATATGGCTGCCCTTGACCAGTTTCAGGGTGTTACGTTTCCACTGGCCCAACCGGCCTTCGACATCGACCAGCCAAGGCCCGGCAGCGTTGACGATGACACTTGCCTGAACTTCCTGCCCGTCGGTGAGCGTCGCCGTCCAGGTGCGGTGATCGCGGGTGGCCGAAATGAAAGATGTCCTTGTGCGGACGTTTGCGCCAGCCGATGCCGCATCGACAGCGTTCAGGATGGTCAGCCGTGCATCGTCGACTGTGCAATCCCAATAAACAAAGCCGCGCGTCAATCCCTTCAGCGGAACCCGATAGTCCTGGTCGCGGCGCCGGATCATGCGCGATTTGGGCAAGTTCCCAAAGCCGGCAAGGGCATCGTAGAGCAACAGCCCGGCACGAACCATCCACCAGGGCCGCACCGCATTATCCTGCGGAAGGACGAATGGTGTCGGATGGATCAGGTGCGGGGCTGCATTCAAAAGCCGCTTTCGCTCCTTGAGCGCTTCGCGGACCAGCTTGAACTCATAGGTTTCAAGATAGCGCAAACCGCCGTGGATCAGCTTGGTTGAGGCGGACGATGTATGGTTCGCCAGATCATCTTTCTCGACAAGCAAGACTTTCCAGCCATTGAGTGCCGCCTCGCGGGCAATGGCGCACCCATTGATTCCGCCACCGATAATAAGAAGGTCGTATATCATAGCTTGCTTGCTTTAGCGGTTGGCGTTGGCGCGCCAACCCCCTAACGCCTAAAACATGCCCAAAACCCGTCCTATTGGCCTGCCGACCCGCCAGCAGATCCTCGATTT